>NZ_FNAJ01000016.1 GCF_900101905.1 Myxococcus virescens
AGCACGCGCAGCTTCTCCTCGGGCGTCCACTTCTGCGGGTCAGTGGGCTTCTTCTCCTCGGGCGGCGGCGTCATCGCCGCTACCCTACGCGCCTCGCGCAACCACTGCGACAGCGTCGGCTGCGAGACTCCCACCTGACGGGAAAGCGCCGCAGCGCTCACCGCGCCTGGCCCCACCATCCGTTTCACCATCTCCGCCTTGAATGCATCCGTGTACGACACAGCTACCTGCCTGTACTCGCCCCCGGGGGTGGTCAGCTCGGCCGGTCAGCCGAGGCGACAACTTCCCTGACACAGGGGGGTCTTGGCACGCAGACAGAGGACGTCCCGAACGCACTGACTCCCGACAGCGCCGTAGATGCGCTCGACGAACGCTAATAAATACCCCTTGATGCGGCTCCCTTTTTCGGCCACAGCCGGGGGCACCCTCAAACTCAGCGTTGGGTCCTCGCTCGGCTTGAGTCGGTCCTCTTCACGCAACCATGCAGTGAAGGACTTCAGCGCAATGATGCGGTACTTCCGAGCTGTCCCCCAATCGGCCAGGAGCTTCCTCAAGTCTCGAAGTTGGACCTTGCGCAAGTCACGGCCAGCCAGCGCTTCGCCCCAGGCGGCAAGATAGGATCGAACCGCGCGTCTGTGGGCCAATCCCCGCCCCTTCTCCGTAAGATGCAAAAGAAGGCCAGCCATCGCATCCTCATCAATATAGACGGGAGCGCTCTCCAGAGCGGATTGGCGCCGAGTTCGGTACGCATCCGGATCTCGCTCCCAAAGCGCCAGTTCGGCAAGCGCCTCTCGCTCACTGGCGACGTCAAGCGCAACGCTGTAGCGACGCCCAGCCCATTGCCGCTCAATGACCCAAACCGCTCGACCGGCTGCATCTCGAATTCGACCGCCAGCCCACTTCCCGACCCACATTGCACCCATCGTCATCCCTCAGTGCGTTACCGGTGCGTTACCGGTTCGCTCAAAGGGCTAAATGGGGACGTTTTCCCTCTGTGGCTCCATGAGACCGGATTCGCCTTCAAAACCGGTGAGGGGCGCCGAGAGGCGTCCCTGGCGAGTTCGATTCCCGTGCCCTACCGCCACCTCTTGCCCTCTGAACTCGGTCGGTTGTGGCTGAGCCGCAGAGGTGTCCGCCGCCTCCAGACAGGTGCGCATGCATTCAGGCAGTTCCATGCGAGGAGAGCATCACATCCGCCAGCCAATGCATGCGCACGTGTTCAGAGAAGGCCAGGAGGTCGGATTGCGCGGCGTGGAGGCGGTCGAACACAGTGGGGTCCATTGTCCCGATACCCACGAATGGCTCCATGATGCGTTGAATACCTTGGATGACTTCCGCCAGGGAGGGGCGTGCCGCGGCCTCTTCCGGGGTGATTTCACCGAGGAATCGGAGCATTCGCTCCACAGCAGAACTGATGCCTACGCAGGCTTCGCTCAAGACCTCCAGCTTAGCGGAAACATCCTCCTTCAGTACAGCAAGCCCTGTTGAGTCCAGCTCCATGCCATTGAATGCATCCGAGATCTGAGCCATCCCATCGAGCAACTGACTGAAATGGACCACAGCCTTTTGGAGATCCTCGGCACAGGAGAGGCGAGGCGAACTCCAGCACATGAGGCCAAGCTCGTCCCATTTATCCCCTGGGATTTGATAGAGAAAATGGTTCCACCATCCCAATTCGAGCGAGCTGTCGGCCAGCAGCGTGAGCATGCTGAGCACCCAGGCATTGGGCTCGAACGCACGACCGCAAAAGGTCGGGACGATGACGACATGCCGCCACGTGGTGCGGACGATATCGCGAAATGGTCGGCTGATTTGTTCGCTCGAACAAACGGCACGGAGGATCTTGAACACCGCCTCCCGTGCCGTGTGGAGTTTCAAAGGCGTGTCCATGTCCAGCACCACCCAGAGCGCCGGTGCGTGCGCCCAGGGTGCATCCGTTTCGAGTAGGCGCGCAGTTGCCTGTTGAGGCGGAAGCGCCGAAAGCCTCGACCGCAGGTCGGTCCGGATGCGATCCAGGCCCTTCTCAACGCGGCCATGCGCGAGCGCCAAGGGCTGTTTCAGCCGGCCACGCTCGGGAGCAGTGATGAATAACAACCAGAGGGCCCGTACTGCCCTCACCATTTCCGTCTCCTGTGTCTCCAGTGCCACCAGATCGTGCGGAGCCAGGAACCGTGCGAGTCGCGAGGAGAATTCACGTTGAAACGCCGGAAGTTCCTCGATGGCATCTGCCAGGTTGAACATCGGCAACATCAAATCGGGTTCCTCCTTGTTTCGTTGACGAAGAATCGCGCGCGCCACCTCCGCCTGCGGAGCGGTTCCCCGAACAAGGAGCGGATAGAGCATCAGGGGCATCAGCACCTGCTTCAGGAAGTTTGAGAGGGCTCGCTCGTAGTTGCCGAGGGCCCTCACGTAAGGCTGATGTCGCACCAATGCCAGTTGATATTCCCGCCGTTTCTGGTCGTTCTCATTCGACTGTTCTGACTCCTCCGACGACCAGCCCCACTCATCCACAGCGGTTCGCGGGAGATACCATTTCCCCTGGGCAATCCGCTCCCGGTCGACCTCGTATGCATCCCACACCGGCTGATCCGGCTGCACCAGTGACACCGCTTCCGCGCCCCGGAAGTAGCGTTCGAGTGCGTCATGGACCCGCTGCATGAGGCGCATCAAATCTCGCCTTAGGGCAAGAACTCCGACTGCGTGCGCCTCCCAGGTTTCCGGGCGATCCTGGTAACTGACGCGGTTCAGGTACATCTGGTTGAGGCGAGTGGCCCATACGGGAGGCAAGTAAGAGGCCCGAATGTTCTTAATTGATTCATCGTGGCTCTCGGGGAGAAAGCGGACGCGATGCCCGTACCCTTGGGTGGCATAGACTTGTCTGCCCGGTTGGAGTTTGGAGAGCAATCGCGCGCGCCCAATCGCCTCCTCGTGTGGCTTGTTCCCTCCGGCCGACCCTTGACTGACCAGGTCGGTGGAGGTTCGGCGGATGAGGATGAAGTGTGCCTTGAGGGTATGCTCATCGTCCTCCAAGCGGACGATTCGAGCCTCACGACGAAAGCGCTCCAGCAGCCTTGGGCGCAGCAGAGTCAACCGCTCGGCAACTCGCACATCCTGGTGGAAGGAACATGCGTACGCCACCTCCGCTGCAGTTTCGAGCGGCAGCACATCAACCACGTCGGCGTAGGTCTCCAGCAGTGCTTCCAGCGCGGGCAGCGGGACGCCGATGCGGGCAGCGTGGAAGATCGTTTCAGCGGCGCTCGCCCATGCTTCGGGGCTGCTTGGGGCCTCGCGCGGCAACGGGGCATCGCGCAGCCACTGACCGGCCACGTCGAGGATTTCGCGAGGCTCGCTCTGGCGTGCCTGGAGTTCCCGGAGGGACTGCTTCCTCTCCTCTGGGACAATATCGAGGCTCAGGATGGGATTGACGTTGAGTTCCGGGGCGATATCGCGAACGTTCGCCACATCTGAATTCAACATGATCCACCAGGCACTACCGGAGCGGGCCTTCGCCTCGGCGATCACCGCCGCGTTTCGCGCCACGTAGCTGTCGAGCCCCCACCAGATGAGCGCACGGAAGACATGAGCAATGCCTTCCCACGAAGCGGGCCGTAACTTCGAGAGCGCATGCTGAAACTGCCCGTGTGCCTCCGCATGCCGTGAAAAGGCATACAGCAGGAAACCGCCAAGATCGCTCTCCACCATCTGAGGGAGACTGCGCGTCGCAACCTCGCCCCAAGGGTGGAACACAGGGTCCGTGAGCAACCCGACAAGAATCCCGGAACGCACAGGATGCAGTCCCTCGATCCATCGGGCCGACATATCGGAGCGGATGAGGAACTCACGCTCAAGCCTCCGCACGGTCAGACGCGGTTCGGCAAGCCCCAGCTCCCTTCCCAGCAATACGAGATCAAGCCGGGCACCATACGCCGAGGCAACCGCCACGCGCCGCAGCAGTTCCAGTTCCACGACAGGACGCTCGCCCCGGTGCACCTCGTCACTGATCCGGCCGACCTGATGCTCAAGGCGCGCATGAAGAGTATCGTGGTGGGTGAGGAGATAGGTGAACTCCAGCAAGGGGCCTCCTCCGCCGAAACGCCTCCAGGCATCCTCGAAGTCGAGATGCTCGGCTGAAGGCTGCCGCTCAAGGAACGACGCATGGATCGACTGAGCCTCCTGAGCATCTAGCTGGAGCCTGATTTCCTCGAACCGCAGGTCCGCCCGGCTAATGCTCGCGCGCAGCCAGTCCTCCTCACGGAGGGTAATGAGGATCCGGACGGAGAGGTGTTCGTGAAGTGACTGGACGACGTCTGTCCAGGCCGTATCGCCAGGGGTGACGTCCAGATAGACATAGATCGCCGTAGGCCCGCCGATGGCGTCGACATAGCCGCGCAGAGCTTGCGCGATGTTCCTGGCATGGCGACGGTCCTGCACCAAGCGCACTTCGAACCGGCTTACGGAGGGGACCCGGTCGTGCAGGAAGCGATACGCAAGCGCGCTCTTTCCCTGCCCGGATGCGCCCTGGATTACCACTACCCGGGACTTCTGGAATGCTGTCTCGATCAAGTCGAGCCGCGCGGGCCGGATGACGTCCACGCCCGCGAGGACATGCTCGAAGCGGGCGGAAACACCCTGATAGAACTCCTGCCCCAGGTTCTCCCTGCCCGTCACTGCCGCGATCTCCAGGAGCGGATGGACTGTCGAAAACCACTCTGCCTGGTACGCATCCCGATCCCGGAGGAATCGGCCGACAGCATTCAACCGCTCAATCAGCTGACTTCGGGTAAGGGTCGCGCGCGCTTCCGAGGCCTGGAAGAGCCATGCATGCAGCAGGTCGAACGCGGAGACAGGGTCACAGCCCGTCATCAACTCCAGCAGGCTGGCGGAAATGCTCGCCTTGAGTGCCTCCTCATTGACGGAAAGGAGCTTCACGCGGGACAGCAGTACTTGTGCCTGGACAGGTGAATACTTCCACCCCTCCAGGAGTTCTACGGCGTGTGCGCGATGGGCTGGCGATCCACTCCATGCCGCCTGCATTTCCTGCCCATAGGGACCGAAGGACACGATGCATTCCTGCGCGTCAGGAAAGTCCACCCGCCGCTTGAGCACACGTCGGAAGAAGGACTCGGGCTTCTCTGGCTTCAGCGCGGAGAGCGTCAGCGCCGCACCGTAGGCCTTCATCTGGATGACCTCGAGGACCCGCCCAGATTCATCCAGGATGTCGAGGTCCTCGCGTCCTTCCAGGCGGAAGACCTTGGCCGCATCCGCCGGTTGGAGCATGCGATAGAGGGTATACAGCGCTTGTAGCCTGTACCCCCTCAGTGCAGCCTGGGCGCCCGGTTCAGCCAACGTGGACCTCCATTCAAGGGTAGTTCAGAAGCTCCGCATGTCCCCTTACTACTTGCAAGGGGACATGCCGTGGCCATGGCCGAGTTGTACTGAGCCTGCCGGGCTACTCCCAGCCCGAACGTTCCGGCGTTTACGTGGGACTTATGGCTCCACGCCTGCTGGTCGATGTGGCGCGCAATCTGCCGCAGGTCGCCGTTCGCAAGCGTCTTCAAGAACTTCTAGCTCACGCTCAAGTCCTGTGGTCGCCGGAAATACCTTTCGGGTTTATAAACAATAGACCTCGGCCCCGAGAGCCACCGGCCGCATCTCCCTCAACTGAGGCCCCGCCCAGGCTCCCGGGAGGCCCGAGCCAGCAGCCGCCGCACGTCCCTTCCCTGGAGGCCGCCCATGACCGATGACCGCACGCCGCCCCACGAAACGCAGTTCGCGGACCCTCCGCCGGAGAACAGCTCCGACCTGGAGCGCGCCCGACCCGGGCTCCGGTTCACCATCGACACCACCACCTACGCGGCCCTCCGCACGCTGAAGCGGCGGGGCAATGGGGAGGTGGTACTCCTGGCCGAGCGTCACCTCCCCCATGGGCTCGCCGGGCACGTCACCCTCAAGCGCCTGCGTAATCCCGCCTCCTTCGAGCGCTGCCAGCGGCTCATCGAGGAGGTCCAGCTCGCCTTCCGCCTCCACCACCCGGCCATCGCCCAGGTCCATCACCTGAAAATCCACGCCGACAGGCCGCACATCATCGCGGAGTATGTGGACGGCCCCACGCTGGACACCGTCATCAGCCTCGCCACCATGCGCGAGCGGCCGCTCTCCGCAGCCTTCGCCCTCTACATCGCCGCCGAGATTGCCGATGCCCTCCACCACGCGCACACGCTGAGGGATTCGGAGAACCGGCCGCTGGGCATCATCCACCGCGACGTCGCCCCCCGGAACATCCGCGTGGCCCGGAGCGGCGAGGTGAAGGTGACGGACTTCGGCGCCGCCTACTCGCTCATGGTGGGCCGGGAGGAGACCCCGGGCCTCCTGCTCAAGGGCGACGTGGCGTACGCCTCGCCCGAGTACCTGCTCCGCAAGCCCATGGATGGCCGGTCCGATATCTTCTCGCTGGGCCTCGTCCTCATGGAGATGCTGACGTGCAAGCACCTCTTCGACCTGGAGGACGCGCAAGCCCCCAGCGCCGCCCTGGACGTGAAGACGGAGGAGGTGCCCTCCGTGCCCCTCACGCAGATGATCGCGCTCGTCAGCCGCTACCGCTCCGAGGACGTGGAGCACGCGATGGCGGGCCTGCCGGACGCGCTCAAAGCCATCATCCACAAGGCCCTCCAGCGTAAGCCCTCCGAGCGCTACACCTCGGCCGCCGAGCTGCGCGATGCCCTGCGGGCGGCGCTCGCGACACAGTCCCAGCCCTTCGGACGGAAGGAGGCGGCTGAAGAGCTGGCGCGGATGCTGTCGGACGCCTCCGTCCTGCGCGACCGGGTGGAGCTGGACGAAGCGGGCATCTTCCCCGAGGGCCTGGACGCCGACGAAGCAACTCCCGCGCCGAACGCGAAGTGAGCGCGGGCGACCGGGCGCCGCGTCAACGCAGCAGCACCTGGGCCACCTTCACGAGGGCGTCGAGCTGCTCCTCGTCCATCTTTCGCGCGAGGCCGGTGAGCTGCCGCAGCCTGGGCGCTCCGCCCGGCCCTCGCGCCCCCTTCCCCTCCTCCGCGTCCGCGAGCCCCAGCAGCTCGTCCGAGCCGATGCGCAGCACCGCGCACATCCGCAGCAGCGTCTGCACGCTGGGCAGCATCTTCCCGCGCTCCAGGCGGCTGTAGACCATGTGCGCCAGGCCCAGCTTCTCGGCCACTTCCGCCTGCGTGAGCCCGAGCTGCGTCCGGGCCTCTCGGGCGGCACTTCCAATACGGGTCGCCAGTTCTTCGTTCATGCGTCGAGGTACCAGGAACACCGAGGACCCCGTCTGCCGCGGGCAGGAGGCCCGCGACTCGGGAACGCCCTCCCTGCCGCATCTTGGCGGCCGTGTCGATGCGCGACGAGCCCCCTGTCACACGGCGCCGCCCCACCTACCGGCCGGCCCCCTCGGGCGCGGGAAACGCCAGGCCCTCACCGCTCAGAAGGAGGTCCACGGAGACACGAAGGACGCCGCACAGGTCCACCAGCGTGGGGAGGCTGGGCAACAACCTGCCGCGCTCCAGGCGACTGAGCACCAGCGTCGGCACGTGGATGGCCTCGGCCACCTGGGCCTGCGACAGGCCCGCTCGATGCCGGGCAGCGCGGACCTGGGCTCCAATCCGCTGGGAGAGCTTCGCGTACATGAAGAGACCTGGGAAAAGAGGAGAATACCGCGGAGACGGCACTCCGAGCATATACCTCAACAGGTTCAACCATGGTATCCGTCCAAGGTCTATGCTCCTCCCGCGCTGCTTCGCGGGGGGAGCTCTCACGAGTTCCATTGCCCGTTGAGCGCATGTCCAGGAACGCCGAGCCCGTACGCCCCGCCGAAGGAGAGGACTCGTGAGCCCGCGTCTGCATCCCGTCGTGCCCCCGGGCACGGACATTGGCGGGTACCTGGTGGAGGAGCGGCTGGGGGCCGGGGGATTCGGCGCCGTGTACCGCGCCCGGCGTGGAGAGCGGAGCTCCGCGCTCAAGCTCATCCCGCTCTGGGGGCTGGCCGAGTGGGCGGAGCGCGAGGTGGCCATCCTCCTGCGGCTCAAGCACGCCAACCTGGTGCGCATCCGTGGACACGGCCAGTGGCCGGACGAGGCGCCCCAGTCCTTCTTCATCGTCATGGACTACGTGGAGGGGCGCCGCCTGGACGTGTGGGCCACGGAGGAGAACCCCTCGGCCCGTGAAGTCCTGCGCAAGGTGCTCGGCGTGGCGCGCGGGCTGGGCGCCGCGCACCGGGCGAAGGTGGTGCACCGGGACTTGAAGGAGAGCAACGTCGTCGTGCGCGACTCGGACGGCGAGGCGGTGGTGGTGGACTTCGGCGCGGGCGGGTACGAGAGCGCCCCCAGCATCACCGGCGGCGTGCTCCCGCCGGGCACCCTGGAGTACCGCGCGCCCGAGGCCTGGCGCTTCCAGCAGGAGCACGGCGACGAGCGTGGCCGCTCCTACCAGCCCGGCCCCTCGGATGACCTGTACGCGCTGGGCGTCGTGCTCTATTGGCTCCTGACGGGCAGGCAGCCCTTCCTGCCGGACGAGGCCGAGGGCGTGGAGGCCGTGCTCAACCGCGCCCCCAAACAGCCCCAGGCGCTCAACCCGCGCGTCCCCGGGGCCCTCGGCGACGTGTGCATGCGCCTGCTGGCCAAGACGCCCGAGGAGCGGCACCCCGACGCCGACACGCTGTGCGCGGAGCTGGAGTCCCTGCTGGCCCAGGCGGACGAAGCCTGGGACGAGAAGCTCTGTGACGCCCATGGCGCGGACACCGCCACCACGCTCGCGGAGGCGCCGCAAGCAGTCGAAGACGAGCTGGCGCAGTGGCTGAAGCGGCGCAAGGCCCGGCCTCGTCGCGGGCCTCGTCCGCCACGAGGTGGGGACGCATACGAACCCGATGCAAACGCGGTGGCCATCCCGTTCGAGCCGACGCCCGCGGCACGCGCCGGACATTCCAAGGCCCTGCGCGTGGCTGCCTGGATGGCGCTCGTGGTGGTCTTGATTGTGGGCGGGCTGGTGCTCTCGCGCGGACTGATGCCCTCCTCCCCTCCTGCCGCACGTCACGGGATGGCACCCCATGCCCATGTCACCGTGGGCTCGCCCCCCGGCGGATCCGCGTTCGCGCTCGCATCCTGGACTCCCGGTCAGGAAGTGGCGGCACCCTGGAGGCCACTGGAAGCTGACGAGGCCGCAGGCTCGCTCGATGGAGCATCCACCCTTGCGGCCGTCGCCGTTCCCGCGACGTATTCCAAGGAGAAGGCCTCCGTGAAGATGAAGAAGGACACCGGCATGCTCCCCCAGCCCGAGCCGCAGCGCCTCCGGGGCACAGCCGTTGGCAAGGCGCTTGGCCTGGGTGTCGCGGCCTGCCTTTCGATGGCGTGCCCTGGCTCCCAGGTGCGCCCGACGCTGCCTCCCGAGGATTGCCCTCCAGGGGCCATTGAGGCCATGGAGCAACTCGGCCTCTTCACCCCCGGACTCGAGCGGCCTTCAACCACCTTCGACCTGAGCCCCAGCAAAGGTGGCAGAAACATCAAGGTCCGTGAGGGCACGACCACGGTCCGCATGGGAGTCACTTGGGGACGCATGCCTTCGCAGACCCTGTTCTCCGGGCAGCTCCTCGTCGGTCCAGAGCGGGTCTACGGACGACTCACCGAGGCACGTACTCCCAAGAATGAGCGTATCCCCGTCTGCGTGCAGTTCGTTGAACCGGAGGACGGCCGCATCGGACTCCTGAAGATGGAGCCCACCCGAGCTCCCGGCACGGCCACCGTCTACTCCGCCCTGGATTTGAAGGCCGTGCGCCGCTTCGAGTGAGGACCGACCGTGCCCGCGTCGCCCATCGCCTTTTTCGTGGTGCTCGTGCTCGCGACAGGAGCCGCGACCACCCAACCGTCTCCCACGGTCTCGGGCCTTGGGGTGCGCCGCGTCGAAATCTCGGCGGAGCCATCCTCGGCGGTGCCGCCCCCCGAGGTTCAGATAAGCCCACGGATGTCCACGTCATTCGAGTTCGACTCCGCCCTGGATCCGGCGAAGGTCGTGCTCGAAAGCGAAGAGCGCTTTTCGCTCGTGGACCTCGGGCGAAGCACGCTCCGGCTGGTGCCCTCGGAGCAGCTCCTACCCGGTGAGCGCCTACGGCTGACGGTGCGATTCCAGGATGGCTCGGTCCCCCTCGGTGCGGCCTTCGTCCTCGTCGCCCACCCCGCGCGCGGCGAGCGCATCGTCGAGGTGTGGCGACAGGCGCGCACGGCGGAGTCCTACCAGCAGGAGGCGAAGGAGGCCCGAGCGGAGGCCCAGCAGTGCCACGAGGAGAACGCGCGGCTGAGGGCGGAGCAGCGGGAACCGAGCGGCATCGCGGGCCTCCTGGCCAACGGTGTCATCCAAAAGGAGGAGGGCGTCGCCGCGAAGCTCCTCCGCGTCAACGAAGAGGTTCGTCAGCATCCAGGCAACGCACTCTGGGCACACCGGGCTTGGAGCTATCGCGCCCCTGTTCGCGTGGCCGTAGCGGTGGAGTTCGAGAACCCGGACGCCGCGAACCTCTGGACGGCGGAAGGTGCATCGCTGGTGAGCAAGCCGGGCACGTCCCTGAAGATCCTGACCGTCTGGCAAACGGCTCCCATCTCGCGCTATCCGTTCGGCCGCGTCGTGGTGGAAGCGGAAGTGACGCCGGATGCGGCGCAGGGGCCGTTCACCCTGAAGCTGTGGGGGCCGGGCGGGCTGCGCGCCATCACGCTCTCCGGCGTGACGTTCCCGTAGGCAGGCCGTCAGCCTCACGCACGCGACCCAGCGCCGCTCCAGCCCGAAGCACCTATCAGGTCTACTTGGTATTGCAGCAGCCCCCGGGCAACGTGAAGCGCTTCGGTCCCCAGGCCCTCCACAACACCGAGAACGTCATCCCGCAAGACAAGGACCCGCACACCAACGTCAGCTCCCTCTACTCGTCGGTCCGCATCGACAATACTCAGTCCCTTACGCAGACCGTGCGTCAAGGGTTGAGCACACAGTCCTACGAGGCCCAACGCGAGTTCGGGCTGTTGGCCATTGAGAACGTGAAGAAGAGGGTCTGGTGATGACGTTGGAAGAACGGGTCGAGCAGTTCACTCGGAATGTCGCGTGGAGTTGCCCCGTCAAGGTCGGACAGGTTGGCGGCTCGACCATGCACTTCTGTCACTCCCGTTCTGAAAAACGCTTCTTCCACTCCGCTGGCAACGTGGGCGGGCCTTTCAACTCAAGAAGCTGCCGCAAGTCGTGCTTGAAGCGCCGGAGTGCTGCGCCCAGGTCGTCCCAGGCAAACTCCGCGTTCTGCCACTCGGGATGCGGGGCGCCACCACCGATGCCGGCGACGATGGAGAGGTGGAGGGACGCGTCCGTGCGCTCGAAGAGGAAGGCGGGGTCGCCCTGCTCGCACGAGTCGAGGGTGTAGGGCTGTCTGTCGGAAAGTGCCGCTACGGCCCCGGTGAGTTCGTCCCACCACTGCCCGAGGCACACATCGTCCGGCCCCCAGAAGCCCATGCACGGCACGCGTCGCTCGCCGATGGTCCACGCCAATTCACCATGAACGTGAGGCTCATCTTCGCAAAGCGCCGCCAGGGGCCGACGCTCGTTGCCCTCGCCGGGCACATGGGCGCTGCGGAGTTCAAGCTGCATCGATGGGGAGCCTGACGACATCAGCCGACCTCCGCTGGAATTGCTCTCCTCCGCCGAGTACCGGCGGCGGCTCCTGCCCTGCCCAGCCCCTCCAGGGGCGCCCTCTTTCGTCGTCTTCTCCATCGGTCAGACTCGCTTTCTAGCCGAACGAGCCTGTCCGACTCTTCAAGGCGCTACACCATCCACGATGCGGACTCGCTCGGGTTCTCAGACAGCGGGCTGATCACGTATCTCATGGACTGTAGTTCACCGGAGCCAGCTTTGGACCCTCGGGAAAGGGCGTGGTACCCACGCGGACATGACGCGTCCCTCCTGGCTCCTGGCTGCGGCCCTGCCGCTCTGCCTCACCCTGACCGCATGCGGCACCACGACGGATCAGCCCTTGCCCTCCGTCGAGGAGCTGTCCTGCCACGACCGCATCCGGGAACTCTCCGCCCAGGACCGGAAGCTCTCCAGCCGGGCGGACCATAAGTACCAGTCCGCGAAGGAGGCCCCGGACGCGGAGCATTTCGTCTCGGTGATGCTCACTTCGCGGGAGAACGGTGAGGCCTTCGCGTGCGGACTGACCCGCGCCTGGGTCACCGAGGTGTTCGAGGGCCTTGAAAGACAATACTCCGAGTACCGGAATGACGATGGCATCGATGGCTCCAGGGCCGGTTACCAGATCGTCCACGGCGACGGGCTCGCCGCTCTCTTCCAAAGCCATGCAGAGAGCCTGGAGACCGTCATCTACCACGTGCGCCACACCGGCACGGAGGACCATGTCGTCACCGTCGAACAGCTTCCTCGCGGCCAGGGCTATCGCATCTATCAAAGCTATATCAACGCCTACAGCCTGAACGCATGGCTCTCCGCCAGCACCGACGGCCTCTTCGATGCGGACGCAGGGGAGATCATGGTGTGGCGGGGGCTCCAGACCGCCGCCAACGCCACCCTGGCGCAGGTCAGCGGCGGAAAGGCGTCGCTCGACAACCTCGACGCCCTGCCCGAGGAATGGCGGTTCGCCCGTCCGTATTACGAATACGTGCGCGACTATGACGAAGCCCGGGTCATGGCGAACTTCGAGAAGGCATGGACGCGGTACGGCCAGGGCCGCGGCCTCCCCCCGGCGGAGTTCTTCGACGACTACCTCGTCAAGCTGGCCCGACTGGAGGCGTACTTCCGTCAGAACGACCACGCGAGCAAGCCGTTCCCGGAGGACATCTGGAATACCTGGATCGACCTCTACGCCTCGCCCAATCCCCTCCACTTCCCGGGGATTCCCCATGACTTCATCACGGACCTGCTCCTGGCGGACCGCGACTACCGCCTGGAGATCCTGGTGGTGCCCCTCGCCGGAGACGACGCCGCCGTGAAGGCCGCCTGCGCGGAGAACGCTCGCATCCTCGGCGCGTCCCTCGCGGAGCCCTGAGCAGCCCGAACGCGAGGCTCGCCTGGACGAGGGAGCCCAGAACGCCCCTCCAAGGTCGGACGCCCCGGGCCCGTCGAATTGTTGCTCATCCGGGGAGTCCCGCCCACGCGTATCGATGCACGAGTTCTTCACGCCACAGGCGAGTCGCACGCGCCGTCTCCCCGTCCCACGAGGCCGGCGACCTCTGGAGCGAAAGAGCGCATTGTGACTTCGGGATACTGGCCATCAAGAACATCGAGAAGGGGCTCTGGTGATGAAGTTGGAGGATCTTGTCGAGCAGTTCGCCCAGAACGTGGCCGCACAGAACGAGGCCATCCTCCGGGGAGACGCCAAGACCGGGAACAAGCACGCCAGGAAGTACGGTGCCGCCGTCGATAAGCTCCTGGCCCACGGCAATGTAGGCCGTGACGCTCTCGCCGTGCTGCTCAAGCATGAGCGAATGGACGTGCGCGTGATGGCCGCCGCGCATCTGCTTCGCTATCGGACGGCTGAAGCCAAAGCGGTCCTGGAGGAAGCAGCCGAGGGGCAAGGGCTGGTTTCGTTCGGAGCGCAGCAGGCATTGAAACGCTGGGAAGAAGGAACCTGGGCGCTCGATCCAGAGTAGCCCACATCGGATGGACGACCTCATGCCGAAGCAGTTCTTCAAGTGGACCGATGATGTGTACCTCTTCGGCCGGTGGGAGCTGGGGCATCCTCTCGCTCATGAGGGACGGAAGCTCGATGACCAACTTGGCGCTGTCCAGGCGAGCCAGGTACACATCGCCGGTCAAGTCCCGAATCGTGTGTAGTTGTTCCGGAGGGGTTCAGGGGAGGAAGGCGCCTCGGAGGGATCAAGCAGTGGTGGTGTCAGGGGGTGACTTCAGCAGGGACATGTCGAGGTAGCGGCCGTCATCCCCGACGCTGGTAACTTCCAGTGCGACGGCGATGATGAGGCGCAGGGCACTGGCGCGGTCCGGGAAGGCGCCCACGAAGCGGATGCGGCGATTCACCTCGCTGTGAAGGCGCTCCAAGCCATTGGTACTGCGAAGGCGCTTTCAGTGGGCCTTGGCGAGAACGTTTCGCGTCAGGTGCACGGTACAGCGCTGCAGCCGCACCTCCGGAAGGGCCTGCCGGGCCGCAGCGGCCAGCCCTCTATGCCCATGTGAGTGAGACCCAACGCGGGTTCGGGCTGTTGGCCATTGAGAACGTGAAGAAGAGGGTCTGGTGATGAAGTTGGAAGAGCTGGTCGAGCAGTTCGCTCGGAATGTCGCGGCCCAGACTGATGCCATTCATCGAGGAGATTCCAGGACGGGGAACAAGCACGCCAAGCAGTACACCGCCGCACTTCAGGCGCTATGCGCGCAGGGGGATACTGGGCGAGAAGCCCTCGCCGTGCTGCTAACACATCCCCGTACGGATATTCGCGCCATGGCGGCTGGATTCCTGCTCCGCTACCGGACGGCGGAAGCCAAGGCCGTGTTGGAGGCTGCGGCGAAGGAAGGAGGCATCGGCGCCCTCGACGCAATCATGACCCTGAGGCACTGGGAAAACGGAACCTGGGCGCTTGATCCGGAGTAGCCCGCATCGAAGGGCCACCTCGGCGCTGTCCAGGCGAGCCAGGTACACGTCGTCGCAAGTCCCGCGGCAATTCGCCGGTGACGCCCCCGTTGTGGCCACGAAGCACACGGCTTCGCGGCCACAGCAGTCCAGCGAGAAGGCCACCTGGACGCGCTCCCCGTACTGGGCCGCCCGCAGTCCCCCAGCGCTCCAGGTGGCAATGCATCAGTACATCAGGAACGTGTCAGCGTAGGTGCCGCCGCCTGGATGGATGGCGATGAAGTCCGCCTTGCCGTCGCCGCTGAAGTCGCCCGGCAGGAAACGCGTGGCCGCATCCGCCCAGTAGTCAGCCGTGAAGCCGCCGGACGCCACTTGCCGGATGGTGCCGTCACCGTTCGAAAGGAAGGTGTTGGCATAGGTACCGCCGCCTGGATGGATGGCGATGAAGTCCACCTTGCCGTCGCCGTTGAAGTCCCCCGGCAGGAAGCGCGTGGCCGCTTCCGCCCAGTAGCCGGCAGAGAACCCGCCGGACGCCACCTTCCTGAAGGTGCCATTAGCGTTCGAGAGGAACGTGTCAGCGTAGGTGCCACCGCGCGGATGGATGGCGATGAAGTCCACCTTACCGTCGCCGTTGAAGTCGCCCGGCAGGAAACGCGTGGACGCATCCGCCCAGTAGTCAGCCGTGAAGCCACCGGACGCCACTTGCCGAATGGTGCCGTCACCGTTCGAGAGGAAGGTGTTGGCATAGGTACCGCCGCGCGGATGGATGGCGATGAAGTCCGCCTTGCCGTCGCCGTTGAAGTCGCCCGGCAGGAAGCGCGTGGCAGCATCCGCCCAATAGCCGGCAGAGAACCCGCCGGACGCCACCTTCCTGAAGGTGCCATTACCATTCGAGAGGAAGGTGTCAGCGTAGGTACCGCTGCGTGGATGGATGGCGATGAAGTCCGCCTTGCCGTCGCCGTTGAAGTCGCCCGGCAGGAACTGCGTGGACGCATCCGCCCAGTAGTCAGCAGTGAACCCGCCGGACGCCACTTGCCGGATGGTGCCGTCACCGTTCGAAAGGAAGGTGTTGGCATAGGTACCGCCGCGCGGATGGATGGCGATGAAGTCCGCCTTGCCGTCGCCGTTGAAGTCACCCGGCAGGAAGCGCGTGGCAGCATCCGCTGAATAGCCGGTAGAGAACCCACCAGAAGCCACCTTCCTGATGGTGCCGTCACCGTTCGAAAGGAAGGTGTCAGCGTAGGTACCGCTGCGTGGATGGATGGCGATGAAGTCCATCTTGCCGTCGCCGTTGAAATCCCCCGGCAGGAACTGCGTGGACGCGTCCGCCCAGTAGTCAGCAGAGAACCCGCCGGCTGCCACCTTCCTTACAGCTCCAGGACCGGTCGGGAGGCGCGGATAGAGGTAATTCAGCGCGGTGATGTCGGAGGCGGTCCACTCGCCGATGTCGGGCGTGAGGCCGCAGGAGTTCATCAGCGACCCGCCGACCGTCGCCGTGTTCGGCGTGTTGGGGATGTGGATGGCGCCCACACCCGCCTCTCCTTCGTTACCGCCATCACCGCAGCTGATGTTGCGATTGTAGTAATCCGAGTGGCGGAAGCCGATCGCATGACCCAGTTCATGGGTGATCACGTGCTCGTTCACTTCCACGCTGTAGCTGTTGAAGCCAGTGCCAATGAGAATTTTCCCATAGGGCAGGCCGCCCGACGGGAAGCCTGCCTGAGCGCCGCTGCCGGACACCGCCTGCGCGGTGATGGTCGCCGTACAGCCGCTGGCCGGGCCGCGCGCGAAGGTGATCCGCAGACCCCGCTCATTGTAGTTGATGATGGCCTGATCCAACCCCCTGCTCAGGTTGGTATAGGTATTGAATTCGGCGGTGGGGTTGACGCAGATCTTCGTCACACCCGTGCCGACGAGGTTGGTCGTGCGGTACTGCTCTGCGCTCCCCTCGGGGGCCTGGAGCATCTCGCGGGACGCGTCCAGCGTCACGTGGGCGTCGCGGCCCACGTACACAGCACCGTCGACGACCAGGATGTCGTCGGCCGGAAAGCCGGCTTCGATGAGGTTGGAGATGATCTCCTGGCTCTCCACCGTCGGTTCGGTGCCACAACCCACCATCACTGCGCCACAAGTCATAACGACAACGGATGCCTTCTTGAACATGGGGGTCCCTTGGACATTCAATGACAGAGGTGCGCCGTCCACCTGGGGATTCCAAGGTCGACCGCACAACTCTCAATCAGAATACCCAAAGGGAAATCAGGAATTCACAAAAACCGCACAATTCACGATATCCGCGAATGCGGCAATCTTCACCTCTGGTGTACTAGAGGTGAGCTCAGAAGACATTCGCGAGCCTGCGAACCTCCGCGGCCAGCTCCGGGTACTTCTCTCGCCCCAGGAACAGCTTGCGTCCCACGACGAATGCTGGGCGGATGGGCGGAATGGCGCAGGTCGTCACCATGGCCTGGTCGCTCTGAACCTTTTCCATGATGTCTGGCGCGGATGCACGCGCCAGAACCGCGTCGGGGTCCACCGGCAAGTCCCTCACGACCTCCCGAGTGACACGCGCCCCCACGTCGTTCTGCCAGCGATAGATCTTCTCGATGACCTCCCAGAAGCGTTCGGGGAGCGCTTCTCGGAGTGCCTCCGCGAACCCCGCGGCGAACACGCTCCCCGCCCGGTACCCCGTGATGCCATGAACCCACCGGAACCGAACGGCACTCCGGGCATCACCCAGCGCATCCATCAAGGGCTTCTCGCCCCCCGCCCACCAACCATAGACGAGGTCCCCCAGCTCGATGACCTCCACCCTCCCCTCACCTCGCGAAGGAACCTCGTCGCGGGGGAGCACGGGCGCTGGAAGCTGAACCTCGGGCTCGCGGCCCAACACCCGCTCCAGGCCGAAGCGCGCAAGCGCCATGTCCGTCCGCAGGCCATTCCCTCCCATGGAGAGCTGCTGCTCCAGGAGAATCTTCGGATCGAAGCGTCGATCTCCTTCGTGCCGAAGCAACAATGCCCCCATCCCCTGAACCCATCGCTCAAACGCGGTTTCAGGCGCCTCGCCTTTCGCCACATCGCTGCTCAGGGCCTCGTTCAGTTGCTCCACGACCTGCTTCGCCTCGGCCCCCAGGAGCTTTGCATCCAGGGAGGAATGCAGCCGCAAGGTCGCGAGCAAGGACGGCATGTCGCGAATCGCGGCCAATCCCGTGAGGAACACGCGCGGTGAGCCCGCCATCCGGGGCGGCGTGTACAGCCGGGCGAGCCGATGCGCGATGAGGAACTCGATTCCCAGGTCGCGGATGCACCGTGCGAACACGGGGTGTCGTGGGGGCTCGTTCGGGTCCTGGGTCATTGCAGGATGAGGCGGAGGTAGGGGGACAGGGCCTGTCGAAAAGCACCATCGTCAACTTCGATGCCGGTCGCAGGCGCTGGCGCCTGCAGGCCGTAGCGGCGCGCCAGTTCTTCCAGCACGAGCATACGCTCGCCGCTCGTCCGCGTGGCCAGCACGATGGCGTCTTCCATCTGCTTGCGCAGGTTCCCGGCGTCCGCAATCGGACGGCCGCCCATGCGAGACGCGAATCCTTCAAGGACCACCCGGACGGCTTGAGGGTACGTCAAGGACTCGGTCGCCAGCAGGTAGGCCAGCTCCAGACGCGGATTGGTCAAGTGCATGCCTGCGTTGTCCGTGTTCACGGAAACGCGAAGTGCGGGTTCGTCCTGCAGCATACGCGCCACGGGATGTGCCGACCATGGGTCGAGCCCGCTCAGCAACACGTTCGACGTCGGGTTGATTTCGATCACCACGCCGAGGTTGACGGCCTGGCCCAGGAGTTGTCTCCGTTTCTGCTCCATCGCCAGGAGCGCCTCCACCGTGTAGCGCTCCTTCCCGCGAACCCACACACCCTTTCGCTCCTTGAACCCCAGGCTTGTCATCAGTCTGGAGTTGACGCGCACCGGGTGCCCCGGGTCGACGAAGGAGGTACCGAGAATCACACCATGGCCGACGCGATCGGACCCGTAATCGAGAACGAGACGCACGTCTTCCAGCAGCGAACTCAGCGAAACCTGCCCCCGCACCTGCTCGCCCGCATGGACGGTGATCCCCAACAAGCCCCGGAAGCCATCCCGCGGCGCAAGGTAGTTCGTTTGATGCTCAACCCCGACGTGCGTGATGGCGTCGCGCATCACCCGATTCCAGACGCCCAGTTCACGTGCGCCCAGGGTCCCATCCTGAATGGCTTGGGCCAGTCTGTCCGCGACCACCAGGGGTGGTGTGTTCGCCGGAAGACCGAGACGTTGGACGAGGAAATGGAAGCGGAGGTCCGAACTGGACTCAAGGAATTGCTGAACACCGTCTCGCAGCCCTTCGTTGCCTTCGAGCAGTCCCACCAGTTGCTGACGATTGTACTGATGGACCTCCAGGAAGGGGTTGAGATAGGCATCTCTCAGTCCCACCGTGTCCTTTCCGATGCCCCCGGATTCCAGCCCGCTCAGATCGAATCCGAGAACGTAGGCCAGCTCGCCATCGCGAATTCGGCGCATGATCTCCGGGATGAAGTTCGGATCCGCAGCGTAGTTCTTCACCTGCGTGACAATGAGGCCCTGAACAAAATCCGCTCCAGATTGCCTCATGGCCTCGAACCATGCTTCGACATGATCGGAGAGTCCCTGGCGCAGCTCGAGCATCGACACGCCGTGCTCGTGAAGGTCGCTTGCCGCCATCGTGAGGAGCTCGAGGCCCGATTTCCTTCCGAGCAGGAATCGCTTCTGCCGGACGAACTCAGCGAAGAAAGGCGTGAGCAAGGGCTTCATCGTGGCATCGGTCATGGGCATCGAGACAACGTCCTCGATGTGCTCGATCAGCTTCTCACGCAACACGTGAAGGATCGCCGCATCCTCGGGCTTCGGCTCAACGAGCGAGGAGCGGTAGGCCTCGTCGTACTCCTTGAGGGCGGCCCGCGCGTCTTCCTGGGACTGTGTGAAGCGAGCACGATCCTCTTTGGAGATGCGACGCCTCCCCTCACGCCCGGAAAGCAGGTCGTTGACGGCCTTGATCCACCGATTGAGTTCCCCGCGAGCGCTTTCGGGGTTCGCCGTATCACCAATGAGTGCCTCCATGTACCGGACGATGTGTTCCGCCTCGAGCATGCCCCCCAAGTGGAGGTGGGTCTCCGCCAGCGGCAGCAGCCCTGGTGACGCCAGATCCCTCGCATCGCGCCCGCCCAGCAAGCGAAGGAGGATGTCCGCCAATCTCTGGGTGCGCTCCACGCTGACTTCATTCGCCGCAAGGGCCGTCTCCCCACGCGGCATCACCAACGTGCGGAAGAACTCCGGATTCATCGCCACGTAGGCCTCGACCAGAGGTCCTCGTTCCCGAAGAATCTGCCGCAGCTCGGGGGGCATTTCCGCGAGGCGAGCAGCAACCGTCGCCTCATTTGGCACCGTCGCCGCGACGAAGCCGACACCCGGCTCCAGGCTCATCGCCCGGACGTTCGCGGCATGTGTCTCCACCTGCAGCCGCAACGTCTCGATTTCGAACGCGATGCGAGTCCGGACGTCAGGGTCCGTGGCCAACCGAAGCGCCTGCGCCCGCTCCTGGATGATTCGCGGGAGCTTCTCCAGCTCGAGCCTGGCCTCCCACGCGATGGTGCCCGGCCTCGCTCCCGGATTGGCTCCGAACCACTGCCGGACCTGTGCCAGCAACCGCTGCACGGAGCCGCTCAAGCCCTGGAGCTGACGCATGGAACGCGCCGTCCGCACATGCATGTGGATGTCCACGGCCCGTGCCTGTGGCCCCACCTCGAGCCACACGCCGACGATGACGTCCTTGTGTGACACGTAATGCACCTGCACCGAGCCTCCCGTGAGCTTCGGATTGACGTGGACGGGAACCCGGTCACGCAGGTCTCGTGGCAGGGAGAGCGACGGGTCCTTCGCGCGCCCCGCGGTGCCGGGCTCCACCAGCTCCACCAGACGCGCGGCTTGCTCGCGCACCGCGGCCGGATTCGCGCCCTCGCGCACCACCAGGTGCACCTGGCCATCACGAATGACCACTGCGGCCTCCGCCGTGAGGCTGCCCTGCAAGCGCGCCATCTCCGAGGCTGACACCGACGTCACCGGAACCTCACGAGCGAGTGCCCGCGCGTCCTCCGGGAGCCCCTCCTCCATCTGCGTCCGCACCGCCTCCAGGGCCTTCGCCGTGCGCGACACCTCTGAATGTGCCTCACCGCTGCGGCGGCCCACGTCGGCGTCGAAGTCAGCCGACGTGCGGCCTGGATGCATCTGCTGGTACTCGGCGAGCCGCGCGGCGCGCTCCCCTTCGAGCATCTGGTTGAAGTCGGCCTCCGTCCGGCCTCGGTCCTCCGCCAGGAACTCCTCCAGGTGCAGCCGTCGTTGTTCATTCACCAGCGCCAGGAAGTCCTGCTCCGAGCTGCCCGGGTTGCGACGCTGGAACTCGCGAAGCGCCGCCTCGTGGGACTCCGGAGAGGTCAGCAGATGCTCGTGCGACAAAACGTCCGGGGCACTTCCAAGCCGGGGGCCACGAGCAAACCGCCAGGCCGCGCCGCCCACATGGCTCACCGAGGCGTGCCCGGCACTCATGGCGAGCCCCAGGGCCAGCCCGTGCCCCATCTGCTCCGAGGTGCCACGCACGATGT
Organism: Myxococcus virescens; assembly: GCF_900101905.1. Lineage (NCBI taxonomy): Bacteria > Pseudomonadati > Myxococcota > Myxococcia > Myxococcales > Myxococcaceae > Myxococcus > Myxococcus virescens. Next base: position 21,247 of record NZ_FNAJ01000016.1, read on the forward strand.
TCACCAGCGGGTTGCCATGCTCCCAGGCCTGGTCGTTCGCCACGTTGGCGATGACGGCGGAGGGCAGCGACTGCACCGCGTTCTCCATCGTCTGCGCGATGCCGTGTGCGGCGAGCTGGCTGAGCCGCCCGCCTTGCAACATGCGCTCGAGCATGGCGATGGAACGGGTCGCCTGCGTCAGCCGCCCGGTGCTCCCCACGAAGAGCTGCCGCAGCGACATCGACAGTCGCTGTGCCGCCCCCCGCATGCCAGCGCGCGTCACCACCGGCGCCGCGACGGCACGGCCAATCTGGCTGATGCCCAGCAGGCGATTGCCGAACCCCGCTGTCAGCCCCCCGACCAGGGCATCCACCAGCCCCAGCCCCAGGTCCATGAGGATTTCCTCGTGGCCGTACTGGTTTCCCAGCAACAACCACCGCGTCCCCATGGAGGCGGCCGTGCTCGCCATGGACGCGATGATGGCCAGGGCAATGGCGGCGGAGGCCCCGCCGGTGAAGATCGCTCCCACTCCCCCGACAATCAGCGCCACGGTGATTCCCACCACGTTGGCGATGCTGTCGGTCATCTCCGCCACCGCGGCGCGGTGGTCCTCCACGGCCGTCCGCACCGCATCGGCGTGGAAGTCGAAGTCGCCCAGCAGCCGTGCCCGCTCCTCCGGAGAGACGTCCGCGTCGTACATGCGGTCGGAGAGAGCCTCCAGTTGGGCCAGGCGTATCTGCATGAGCGCCTGCTCCGGGCCCGCGATTCCCTGCGAGGGTTCCTCCAGGGCCATGCGTGCACGCTCGATACGGACCCGGTCCTCGATCGTCTCCGGGGCCCCCATGAGCGCGATGCGCATGTCCATGTCATCGGAGCCGCTCAGCTCACTGGCCGCGCGACTGTCGAGCGTCTCGCCCGGATTCTCCCGGGCCCACTGCGCCCGCATCTCCTCGAGCTCTGCACGGGAGGCACCCTCGATGGCTCGACGAGCCCCCTGCTCATCCGTGCCCGCGCCACGCACCGAGAAGTCGAAGCGCTGGTAACGGGTGAGGTATCCGCCCTGACGCAGGAGTGTCCGCGCGCGCTCGCCGTCCACACCACTGGTGGATTCATCGAGCGCCGTTGCCAGCGACTCGCTGTACGTGCCGGCGTATCGCTGGCTCAAGGCGGTCATGTTCCCGTCAGCGAGGGCTCGCGCCTCCACCTCCAGTTCCGCCTCGATCTGACGCTCGACGAGCTGCTGCCTCCGCCAGCGCTCGGCAGGCGTCCAGCGTTGGCCGGTTTGCTGCCTGAATTCGGCCTCCTCCAGGTCGAGCAGCGCCATGAGGGCACGGCGCCGCTCGGGTGCCATGTCCCTCCGGACTGCCTCCAGCGCTCGGTCGTACTGCGACTCGAGGACCCGGTTCATCTCCGTATCGGAGGCGTAGAACGTGCTCTGACGCTCGATGGCGAGGCGTGCCGCATCCGCGCCAGTCTGGTCGTTGCTTGCCAGCGACAGCACCAGGTCGCGGTTGGGCCCGCTGAAGCGCGTGGCGAGGTCCTCCTCCAGCGAGCCTCCGATGTGGCCGTACGACGACAGCCCTCCGTAGGCATTGCTGATGGCCTGGACGCGACGGGTGACCTCCGCCTCGAACTTGTCTTTGGACCAGTCCGCGCTGCCGGGCACCTCCGTGACATCCCTGCGGACCTGCTCGTAGATGGCGGCAACCTCGTCACGAGCCCCCGCCTCGAACGAGGTGCCATAGGTGAGGTTGAACGCGTTGGCCCACGAGAAGCCGTGCACCTGCTGATTGATGGCGATGGCGTCCGCCGTCGCGGTGTCGCTGCGAAGCAGGGCGTCGGCGCGATCGGCATCGTGCGTGGTGAACGTGGCCCAGTCGTCCAGTTCCTCCCGCAGCGCGGCGTGGAGATCCTGGTGATACATCTCCCGGTACAACCGGGAGATTTGCTCGACCTCCTCCGGAGTCTTGTTCCGGAGGATCTGCATGATGGTCGCTTCGTCCGTCCCCGCGCCGGTCCCCAAACCGGCTTCCTTCATCGCCGTGTAGAGCGCGGCGGCGTCCGCTCTGTTCCGGTCTCCCGCCAGCAACGCGCGTGCGCGCTGGTATTCGGCCCCGGACAACTCGCTCTTGCTGTCTTTTTCGAGGTCCAGTCCGTAGGTCTGCCGATAGCACTTGCGCAGCGCCAGGGCCTCGAGAGGCCCCAGCCCCGTCATGGCTCGGAAGGCGCGGGCCTCGTCCGTCCCGATGCCCGTAATCCCCCCGTGGTAGGCGCGATAGATTTCGTCCGCCCGATGCGAGGCATCGAATTGAGTGTTCCCCGCGGCGCGGGCCACGTCGGCGAACACCGTCCAGGGCAGGTCGGAATCCGTGAACAAGTCCCGGATGCCACTCTCCAGTGAATCCTTGCGCTGGTTGAAGATGCGCGCCCGCATGCCCGCGGCCACGGCGCCAATCGGATCACTCGCCCCCTCCGCCGGGTCCGGATTGAAGTAGGCGTGGACGAGAGCCTGCTCCTCCGCGGACAACGCGTTGGCGGCAAGCAGCGCCTGTTCAGAAATCCCCGCGGAGGCCGCACGCTGAACCCGATCGAGCATCGCCAGGTCGCCCGCGACGGCCTGGACCGTCTCCTGGTTTTGCAGCGCCTCCCAGGCCTCGGCGTTGGCGCGAGTCTGGTCCGCCCAGTCCTCGAGCATCTCCAGGAACGACTCCCAGAAATCCCGCTCCTCGCCCAGTTGAGCCGCGGCCCACTCGCGAATCGATTCGCGCCCATCGTTGCCCGCGCTGGCCAGCTCCACTCGGTAGCCTCGACCCGCGTCGCGTGCCTCGGCTTTCAGCCGCTCGAACTCGCGGCGTAGGAAGGCCTGTCGCTCGGTGAGCCAGGCCGTGCTGCGAGCCACATCCGCCTGGACCTCCACCTGACTGCGCTCGCCCCGGTCCTCGTCGAGCTGGAACTCGTCTCGCTGAGCCGCGGCCTCATAGGCAGCCCGTTGGTCCTGCTCGGCCTGGACGAGTTCCTGCTCGCGGACCGTCGCCGACCGGCGATACAGCGCGTCCGCTCGCGCCACGCGCCGGTTGATGTCATCCAGGAGCGCGTCTCGCTGCGCGGTGACGGAGGCGGTCGGTGAAGAAGCCCCTCCCTCCGCTGCGCGCGCGCGCGCCTCCATCCAGATACGGCCGCCCGCCACCCCGTCACTGACCGCCTGACTCGCGCCTCCGAGTTCAGCCGTGGCCTCCGGAAGCGACATTTGGAGGCTTTCCTCTTCCAAGCGGGTCCGCTCGTCGAGCACGCGCCGCCGCTCGTCGACGGCCGTCTGGAGGTCCTCCTCCGCGATACCTGCCTCGGCGGCGATGGCGTTGAGCTGTTGCTCCAACGTGCGCTCGAACTCCGGAGCGAAGGTGTCCTCGCCCAAGCGGGCCGTCTCCGTGACACGCTCGAGCGCGCCGTTGGGGTACGCACTCCTCCGAGCCGAGGAGACCCACTCCCGCGCTTCCTCCCCTTTCCGGGCGAGCAGCCGCGCGATGACCTGCGCCGTCTGGGTACGCCGCGCCGGAGTGAGCGGAGGAACTTCAGGGGGCCTGGGCTCCTGAAGCGCGACGGGCGTGCCGTGACCGGGCTCGGGGGCCGAGCGCTCCATGAGGCGCTCGCGCATCATGAGCAGCCGGAATCGTGCCTCGTCATTGGGGTCCGAGACGGGAGGCCCCTCATCGAGCACCCGGTGGAGCTGACGGATGAGGTCCGCCGACACCGGCCGGTCTCCCGACCGCGGGTTGTTTCCAAAGGGGCTCACGGTGAGCGCGGGGGGCGTCTGCGTGGGGAGTGGCAGCCCCGACTTCACCTCGACGCCCCTTCGGGCCTCGGGAACCGGGTCTTCGGGAGTTGGCAGTGTCTCCGGAAGCCCTTCAGGCACCGGCGGCATCGCGGTCTCGGCACTGCGTGGGACGTCCGTGGCGCGGAGGCGCAACAGCTCCGCGCGAGACACCGTCACGGACCGCACCTCTCGGGCGCCGCTTGTGCCCGCCGTCACCGGAGCCACCTGAATGGCCGCCGTCCGGCGCTGAATCTGGGCCCGCACCGCGGCCATGGTGGGCGCGCTCCCCGTACTGGCATCCGCGACGACGTCCAGCGGGGAATCGGACAACGCAGGCGTGAGCTCGGGCACCTCTAGCGCCGCGTCTGCCGCCATGCCACCGCCAGCGTCCACGCCCTCGGGTCCCTCTTCGACTCGCGCCACCTCCACCGCTGGTGGCTCCTGCTCGGGCGCGCCTTGTGCTTCCTCCTCCGGCGCGGATGGCTCACGCTCCTGTGAAGCCCTGGCCGTGGCAGCCGAGGGGCCCTCGTCTCGCGCATCGTCACGCGACACCTCGCTGCCTGCCTCTTGATGCGGTGAAGATTCGACTGCCGCGCCATCCTCCGCACGCGTCGAATCAGCCGTCGGCTGCACTTCATCGGGAACAGGCGCTTCCTCCGGCGGCGCATCCAAGGCTTCGCTGTGCGCCCCCGCCGAGGCGTCCTCCATCACGGGTTCATCCAACCCCGTCTCGGAGAGGAATTCGGGGGTGTCTGACTCCACGAAGGAGGTGCCCGACGCCTCGCCATTCATTGGCGCCAGGTCGAGCGGCTCTGAGCGCAGCGCCTGCAACAGCGGTGATTCGTTCCCCTGCGATAAAGGGAGTATCGCCTGCGCGCTCAGACGAAACATCAAATAGCGCGGCAGGCGCGGGGACTCCGCTCGCTGTCGCGACTGTTCATCGCGTCGGGCGGTTGGCTCGGACGTGCGTGCCCGGACGTCTGGACGGGAAACCGCCTGCGCTTTCACCCGTGCCTCCTTGTCAGCTCAAGCCAGGCCAGATGCCCCCTGAATCATCGATACAGAATAGCCAGACTCCCAGACGAGGCGGACGGCCTGACAGGTTCTACGCATTCCACCCACCGCACCAAGGCCTTCTCACGCCCGTATGAAATCCGACACCATTCCGACACATAAAGTGCGAGCAGTCTTCACGGAAGGCGAACTCATCTGACGGACATGGGGGCTCCGCAGTGGCCAGTTTTTCCGCCGTCTACTCGGTAGGTGACTCGCTGGTCTCGTACCTGCGGCACGCCTATGAGTTGTCTCGGGAAGACGATGGGCTCCCGGCCTGCAGCTTCAGTCTCGTGCCCAGCACGACCATGGCTGGAAGTGAGACCAACGCTCCGCCGATAGACACGCCCGGCGTCACGCTCTTCCTCTACCGCGTCTCCGTCAACGAGCACCTGCGCAACGAATCCAGGCCGGAGGGCCCCCCGCCGCTCGCCCTGGACCTGCATTACCTGCTCACCGTCTGGGCAGACTCCGTCGACGTCGAACACCGCCTCATGGCCTGGGTCATGTTGCGATTGCACATGCATAAGGCGCTGAGCGCCTCGGACCTCACCCCCGCGGGAGCCTGGGGACCCGATGATCTCGTGCAGATCATCCCCGCGGAAATCAGTCACGAAGACCTCGCCCGGCTCTGGGATGCCTTGCGCCGCCCCTACCGGCCCAGCCTGACGTACGTGGCGCGCGTGGTGTGCATCGACGTGCAGGGCAAGCCGGCTGGAAGACCCGTGGTGGCGCGTCGCTTCGACTTCACGAACGAGGTTCCCAGGCGATGAGGATGGAGCGCATCGAGAGCCGGGCCCTCGCCGGCATCCGCCTCCTCGACGCGGAGACGCTGCGCCCTGTCGCTGAGCCCGTCACCCTCTCCGGAGAAGGCATTCGCATCCTGCGAAACACGAGCGGGCTGCTCGTGGTCGCGGCGGCGCCAGGCTTCGCCGACTACACGGAGCATTTCGAGCCACCGGAGATACCACCGCCCCCCACGCCCTTCACGCTGGTGGCGAGCGACGCCTCCCGTCGCTACCTGGACCGGAGCTTCACCCTGGTGCTGCCGCGAAGCACGACCCCACCGCCCCCAGGACAGCCGCTGCCCGCTGACTCGGTCTTCCGGCCCGTGGACGTCACGCTCTACCCCTCCCCATTGATGCGCCCCTCCGTCCGCAGCGCCGTGGTGCGGCTCCGGGTGGAGGATGCGCACGGCAAGCCGCTGTCCAGCGCGCTCGTGTCCCTGACCCTGGCCTCGCCGAGCATCGAGCGGTGGGGCCTGTCGAACCACAACGGAGATGCGCTCATCCCCATCGCTGGCATCCCCGTCGCGAACTGGAGCAACCCCGAAGCCCCGCCCCACTTCACCTTCAGCATCCGGGCCGCATGGGCTCCTTCGCCGTTGCCCCCCGACCCTGATTCGCTCGCCGCCGCGTTCCAGCCATTGAGCAGCACCCTGGAGATAGCCGCTGGCGAAGAGGTGACCGCCACCATCCAGCTCACCTGGGCCAATCCATGACTGTTGACCCTGACGGCGCGGCTGCGCGCCACGTAACCACGAAGAGAGGGGGCTCGCGTGCCTGAATATCTCGCACCTGGTGTCTACGTCGAAGAGACGAGTTTCCGAGCCAGGTCCATTGAGGGAGTGAGTACCAGCACCAGTGGCTTCGCGGGTCCTGCTCGCAAGGGTCCCACGAATGGCACGCCGGCGCTCGTCACGAGCTTCGCCGAGTTCATCCGGCTGTTTGGGGGTCTTGGCGATCTGGACCTGACCGGTACGGACGAAACGACGAACTACCTGGCGCACTCGGTGCGTGCGTACTTCAACGAAGGCGGCGCGCGCCTCTACGTGGCGCGGGTCTTCTCGGGCACGCCCGCCAGCGCCACCGCCCAGGCGGAGGTCATCCCCAACGCCAACGCCGACCTGCGCGCGCGCTTCACCGCACGGTTTCCGGGCAGCGGCGGCAACGGCACCATCACGGCGCAGGAGGTGCTGACGCCTGCCACGGTCGGTGCCATGCGGCGCGCGCCTGTTGGCAGCATGGTGCGGCTGAATCAGACCGCGGCCTCCGCCGCGCGCGTGGTGGGCACCCTCCCGCCGCCGTTCAGCCTCCCTGACGGCACCACGCTCACGCTCCAAATCGATGGAGGCCCGGACGTCACCCTCACCTTCCTGGGCCGCAACGCCGAGGCGGGTGCGACCGCGGAGCTCGACCCTACCACCACGTTCCTTGAAGCCAACAGCACGCTCACCGTCACCCTGGGCGGACAGGTGCAAACGCTCACCCTGCCCACCGACGGCCCGCTGACGCCCTTGGAGGTCGTGGACCACCTCAACCGGCAAATCCGCGGCGGCTATGCCCGGCTGAGCGGCGCTGATGACGCGGCGCCCGCCGGACGGCTCATCCTGGGCACGGACGCCCGAGGCACCCAGGCGCTCATCGAAGTCTCCGCGAATCCCCAGCTCAAGCTGGACGCCCAGACGGTGGACAACGCGGCGGACCCGGCGAACAACAACGTGGGCGACCTGGGCGAGGTGACGCTGGGCGACCTCCAGGCCTTGCTGGGCGCCAACGCGAATGCCTCGGTCGAGGACAGCAAGCTCGTCATCTCCCACCCGGTTCCTGGTGCCGGTCACACGCTGGAGGTGACGGCGGTCAGCTCCAGCGCGCTCGGTCTCGACGCGCCCACGGTCGAACCCGGCGCGGACGGTACGCCCGGCGAGACGTGGTGGGTGAAGCAGGCGGACAGTACCTGGTCCAACGGAAGTGACACGCTCCCCCTTCCGGCGGATGCGGCCTCCCAGTTCCAGCAGCTCCCGGGAGGGAGCAGCTTCGTCACGTTGACCGTCATCACCCAGGACGCGGATGGGCAGGAACGGAGCTACGAAGGGCTGGGACTCGACCGTTCCCACCCGCGCTACCTCGGCAGTGTGCTCACGCCCACGCCAACGACGCTCTCCGAGCAGATGGAGCGGCTGTACGCGTTCGAGGCAGGCACCAGCGTGTCGGTGTTCGCGCTCCGCGCGGCCCTGGCCTCGGGGCCGTTCGCGCTCACGGGAGGCACGGACGGTTCGGCGCCCGGTGCCGCACAGTATGACGACGCCCTGGACCGCCTGGGAGGTGTGGAGGACATCTCCATCATCGCCGCGCCAGGCTCGTCCGCCTATGCGTCGGCGCAAGCCGTGCGGCTGAGCCTCATCAGCGCGGCGGAGAAGCGCCGTGCGTACCGCGTGGCCGTGCTCGACACGCCGCGCGGACTGGGCCCCCAGGACGCGATGGACGTGCGCGCGCAGCTCGACTCCACCAAGGCGGCGCTCTACTACCCATGGGTCGTCGTGGCCAACCCGCTGGCCCGTCCCGACGCCGCGGACGTCCCCCGTGAAATCGCGCTGCCGCCTTCCGCGTTCGTGTGCGGCATCTACGCGCGAAGCGACATCGAGCGTGGCGTGTTCAAGGCCCCCGCGAACGAGGTGGTCCGTGGCGCGCTGCGCTTCGAGCAGGACATCAACTTCGCGCAGCAGGAGACGCTGAACCCGCAGGGCATCAACTGCCTGCGCTTCTTCCCTGGACGCGGCTACCGCGTGTGGGGCGCCCGCACCATCAGCTCCGACCCGGAATGGAAGTACGTCAACGTCCGGCGCTACTTCAACTTCCTCGAGCGCTCCATCGACGAGGGGACGCAGTGGGCGGTGTTCGAGCCGAATGGCGAGCGGCTGTGGGCCAACATCCGGGAGACGATCGGCAGCTTCCTGGAGAACCAGTGGCGCACCGGCGCGTTCCTCGGCACCGAACCCAGGCAGGCGTTCTTCGTCCGGTGCGACCGGACCACCATGGACCAGAACGACCTCGATAACGGGCGGCTGGTCTGTCTCATCGGCGTCGCGGTGGTGAAGCCCGCCGAGTTCGTCATCTTCCGCGTCGGCCAGAAGACGGCGGATGCCCGGACCTAACGCAAAGGACCAGTCGCCATGACCACCCGTCCCACGCCCTACGGCGCCTTCAACTTCGAAGTCAGCTTCGATGGAACGTCCTTCGGTGGATTCTCCGACGTGTCCGGGCTGAACACCGAAATCACCCTCTCCGAGTACCGCGACGGCAACGACCCGGAGAACCATGTGCGCAAGGTCCCCGGTCCCTTCAAGACCGGGGACGTGACGCTCAAGCGCGGCATCGTCGACTCCCGGGCCATCTGGAGCTGGGTGGAGGACGTGCGCCGCAACGGTCCACTCGGGCGCAAGGCGGCCGTCACCATCCGGCTGCTCGACGAGGCGCGCAACCCCGTGCAGTCCTGGAAGCTGGTGAACGTCACCCCCATGAAGTTCTCCGGCCCCACGCTGGCCGCCAAGGGGGGCGGAGACGTGGCCATGGAAGAGCTCGTCCTCTCCGCTGAAACGGTGCGGATGGGCTTCCCGGACGTGGACTGAGCGGAGCGCAATGGGGGACCCAGGTCCATGCGGCGCCTGACTTTCGAAGCGACAGAGCGCGTGGCGCCCAGCGCGCCCGAGCGGATGGACGTGGCCTGCTTCGTCGGCTTCGTCCGCCGTCGTCCGGAGTCGCCCGTGGCGGCGGCCCTGTCGCGCTACTTGTTCGAGCAAGGGTGGATGACCGCCCCCACGCTCCGCGTGGACCCCAGCGATCCGCAGCATCCCCTCACCGACGTCCCCCTGCCCTTCGAGAGCTTTGGCGCCTTCGAGCGGCACTTCGACTGGCGAGCGCGCACCGGCCTCACGCCCGATGAGCCCACGGCCCTGGGGGCGGCGGTCCGCGCCTTCTTCGCGCAGGGGGGACGCAAGTGCTACGTGATACGGATGGCGGACCCGCTCCCTCCGGAGCAGGACCGCCCGACACGGCTCCAGCGCCTCAATCTGCTGCTTCCGGGCAGTCGGCTGCCCGCGCCTCCTGGAATGGAGCATGCCGCGTCCGCCATCGACCGGACGACGTGGCACGGCGCGGCGCACCTGTTTGGCCTGCCCGACGTCTCCTTCCTGTGCCTTCCGGACCTGCCAGAGCTGGTCGCGGAAGTGCCCGAGCCCCTGCCCGTTCCCCGCCTCCCGCCCCTCGGTGCTCCTGGATTTGGCCCGTGTGTGATTCCCCTGGGAGAAGCCGGACCCCAGTGGCGCACGCCGGAGCGCGAGGCGCCGCGTTGTGACCTGACCGGCTACCAGGACTGGGCCGGCTTCCTCGCCATCCTCGCGGAGCTGCTGCGTGACCGGCGCCTGCGAGAGACACACCTGATCGCATCGCTGCCGCTCCCCTCCGCCAGCCTCGTCTTCGATACAGCGGCCGGGAAGCGCACCGCGATGCAGGACATGGGGCGGTTCCTGCACGAGCACGGCCTCCTCCTCCCGTTCCAGAGCGCCTTCATCCAGCTCGCCTATCCCTGGCTCCAGACCGCTGGCTCCGTGGGCCTGCCGGAGAACCTCGAGGCGCCGGAGGGCGTCCTGACGGGCGTCCTGGCGCGCAATGCGCTGCTGAGAGGGACGTTTCGGAACACCCTGGGGCTGTCGCTGGTCGATGTGCGACGTGTCTTCCCGATTCCCTCGACGCGGGACCTGACGCCCCGGCTTCCGGAAGCAGGCCCGAGGGGACTTGTCGAGCGCGTGTCCTTGTTGGGCCCAACGCCGCTCGGGCTGCAGGTGCTCTCGGATGTGACCTCCAGCAACATGGCCAGCCACCGGCAGGCGCCGGTGAGCCGGTTGCTATCCTCGGTCCTCAGGGCCGCGCGGCAGATGGGCGTGGACCTGACGTTCTCGGCCTCCAACGAGACCACCTGGCGGGAGCTCCGCTACCAGTTCGAGGCCATGCTGGGCCGATACTACGAAGCGGGTGCGCTGCGCGGAGCGAACCGCGGCGAGGCGTTCTCCGTGCGGTGCGACCGGACCACCATGACCCAGGACGACCTGGATGCAGGCCGCCTCGTCGTCATGGTCGAGTTGGATCCCGCGGCCTCACTCGAACGCTTGCACGTGAGGCTTTCGTCGCTGGAGGGCGGCGTCACGCTACGGCAGGAGGACGCCGCATGAGCGATGCGACCTTTGTCCTGCACACCTTCCGCTTCGAGCTCGCGTTCCAGCCGGAGCCGCTGTCCGGAAGCGGCGGGGGCGACGCTCCGGTGGATGGCGCGTTCTCCGAGTGCTCCGGGCTGGAGGCCACGATGGAGCCGCGCGTGATTCAGGTCGGTGGCCACAACCTGGGCGCCGTTCAGCGCGCAGGTCCCGTGACCTTCGGCACGGTGGTGCTCAAGCGGGGCATTTCGGAAGGAGAACGGCTGCTGCGCTGGTTCGCGCGAGTCACGTCGGGAGACTACGGCTACCGCTGCACGGTGCGCATCCGACTCAAGGCGCCGTCGGAGAACGGCGAACTGCGGACGGTGCTCACCTACAAGCTCGACCGGGCCCTGCCCGTGAAGTTCAAGGCGGCCGACTTCAACGCTCGGGCGACCGAGGTCGGTATCGAAGAACTGCACCTCGTCCACGAGGGGCTGACCCTCGAGGAGGAATGAGCCCATGCGAGACAGGACTCCCGAGAGCGCGAGCTTCATCAACGAGAGCAACGGCCAGGAACTCCCGGTGCACTTCAATCCGGGCTCGCTCCAGTACACCGTCAACAACAAGCTTCAGAACGTCCGTGGCCAGGAGTTTCAGCAGTTCGTCGCGGAGAGCAACGCGAAGCTCTCGATGGAGCTGGTGTTCGACACCACGGACACGGGAGCCAACGTCTGCGACCAGACCATCCGGATCGCACGGATGATGGGGACCAAGACCCAGATTCCTCCGGACGTCACGTTCCGCTGGGGCGCGTTCGAGTTCACCGGACTGGTGGAGACCTATCAGGAGACCATCGACTTCTTTTCGGCTGATGGCATCCCGCTGCGTTCAACGGTGGCGCTGGGAATGACGCGGCAGCAGCAGATCTTCTCGCGAGGCGCTGAGGGAGAGCGCTCGCGGCAAGTGGCCGCGGCTCCCAACCAGCCCATCCCGCGCGCGGTCGCGGAGCAGAATGGCGAGGACAATCCGCGCTTCCCCAGTCAGGACGTGATGACCGTCGACCCTTCCGTCCCGCTGGCCTCGCCCGCCGCGTTCGCCACAGGCGCACCTGGAGGCGCCTTGGGGGCCGGCGCCGGGGCTGGGTTTGGCATGGGGGGTGGAATCGGCGCGGGGGCTGGCTTCGGCGTTGGCGGTGGATTCAGCGCGGGCGCGGGGCTGGGCCTCGGCGGCGGAATGGGCGCGAGCGGGATCTTCGCTGCCGGCGGTGGCTTCTCGGCGGGTGGGGGCTTCTCGGCCGGCGGTGGCTTCTCGGCGGGTGGGGGCTTCTCAGCCGGCGGTGCCTTCTCGGCCGGCGGTGCCTTCTCAGCGGGCGCCTCGTTCGGAGGCAGCGCCACCTTCACCGCGGGGGCAGTCGCGGGAGGCTCAGCCTCATTCGGCGTGGGTGCGTCCGCATCGAGCCCGATCTTCTCCGCGGGAGCGTCGTTCTCCGCTGGAGCCAACTTCCCCGCGACCACGGGGGCATCCGCCTCGGGCTGGACCGCGAATGCCTGGGCTGGCGCGCAAGCCTCCGCGGGCCTCTCGGCCACAGCAGGCGCGTTCGTGGGACTGCGTGCCGGTCCTCCACGCACCTCCATCCGGCTGGAGACCGTGCGCTCCACCGGGCACGTGGACACCTACACCTACGAAACCACCGGAGACGGCCTCTTCGAGCTCGGAGGACGTGCCCGAGTCACCAGGCCCCGCTTCGGCGCGACCCTGCCCCCCAGGGGCCGCCTCCGCTTCGAGGGAGATTGAGCCATGTCCATCGTCTTCGACGAGGTCCAGGGGTCCGTCGTCTCGGGTTCCACGCCAGACGCGAGCCAGCGTCCGGCCCCGGAGCCAGCGCTCACGCCGCCACCCGTGGATCCGACATCGATTGCCCGTGCCATCCGGCTCCTCACGCAACGCAAGGCCCGCCTCTTCGCCGACTGAGTCCGCTCCCCGTTCTCCATGACTGACGCCACGTCACAGCCAGAACATCACCGCCCCACGGTGCGCATCTTCGGCAAGGCCGACGCACGCGTCACCGGTCTGGTCAGCAGCATGCGGGTCGAGGAAGCCGAAGGCGGCCTGTGCTCGCTCGAGCTGCGCTTCGAGGCAGTCGCCCGCTACGCCGACACCGTGGCCGAGCAGGTCTTCGAGGACGAGCAGTTGCTCAGGCTCGGGGCCTCCATCGGCATCTACACCGGTCCCGAGAGCGCCCCTCAGGAGATTTTTCGCGGCGTCATCACCGGAATCGAAGCCGTGTTCTCGCACGACTCCGCGCCGGAGTTCGTCGTGCTCGCCGAGGACGCACTGCAGAAAGCAAGGCTCGCGCGGCGCACGCACGTCCACAGCGACCTCAAGCTGGCCGAGCTGGCGGAGAAGCTCGCCCGGGACCTGGGCCTGACGCCCATCATCACAGGCCTTCGCGAGTCCCTGGGCCTCCAGGTCCAGTGGAACGAAAGCGACCTGGCCTTCGTGCGGCGATTGCTGGCCACACGGGATGCGGACCTGCAGGTGACGGGTGACGAGCTCCACGTCTCCGCACGGAGCGCGGTGCGCCGGGGCACCTTGGAGCTGACCCTCTACTCCGAGCTCCGCCGGGTGCGCGTCACGGCGGACCTGGCGCATCAGGCCACCCAGGTCACCTGCACCGGGTGGAACGCCATCCAGGGGGCCGCGGTCTCCGGCCAGAGCGCCGGCTCGCGTCCCGGCCCGGGCGCGGGTCGTACCGGCGCGGAGCTGCTCCCGCAGACGCTGGGCCCTCGGACAGAGCACCTCGGGTCGCTGCCCGTGTCCACCAGCGACGAGGCCACCGCCATCGCCAGGGCCGCCTTCGATGCGCGCGCCCGGCGCTTTGTCCGCGTCGACGCCACCGCGGAGGGCACCCCCGCGCTCCGCGTGGGGACGCACGTGAGGCTCAGCGGCATGAGCGCTCGCTTCGACAACACCTACTACGTGGTCCGCGCCAGCCACCGCTACGACACCCTCCACGGCTACGAGACGGACTTCGAGGCCGAGTGCGCCTTCCTGGGAGAGCCATGACCGACACCGCACACGCGCAGGAGCGCCGCCTGCTGGGCGCCATGCTCGGCACCTATCTGGCGAAGGTCGTGTCCGTGGAGGACCCCAGCCACCTGGCGCGCGTCAAGGTCCGCCTGCTCACCGCGCCCGAGGGCCTGGCCGATGCGGACGTCGCCTTGTGGGCGCGGGTCGCCGTGCCGTTCTCCGGCAGTGGTTGGGGCGCGCTCTTCCTCCCGGACAAGGATGACGAGGTGGCCGTGGTCTTCGCCGGAGGAGACCCGCGCCAGCCGCTGGTCGTGGGCGGCCTGTGGAACGGGCGCGCCCGTCCGCCGGAGACGCCCGGTGGAAATCGCGTGGACCGCTACGTCATCAAGGCCCGGAATGGCAGCCGCATCGCCATCGTCGAAGCGAGCGAGGGCACCGCGCAAATCACCCTGGAAGTCCCCGGTGGCGTGAGCGCCACGCTGAAGCAGGCCAGCGGAGGCGAGCTCACGCTGGAGGCAGCGGGCAACACCATCACGCTCGCCCAGCAGGGCGTCACCGTCCGGGCCGCGACCACGGTGTCCGTCACCGCCAGTCAGGTGGAGGTGAGCGCCGGTCAGGTCACGGTCAACGCGGCGATGTCGTCCTTCTCGGGCGTCGTGAAGTGCGACACGCTTCAGACCAACTCGGTGATGGGCGTGACGTACACGCCAGGGGCGGGCAACGTATGGTGAGCCACCCCGTCAAGCTGCGCGGGCTCGTTTTCGACGGAGCCACCGGAGCCCCGCTGGCGGCCCAGCGCGGCGCCCCCGCGTTCATCGAGCGGCAGGACCAGGAGTTCGTCCAAGCCATCTTCGGAGAGCTCAGGTCCGAGGAAGGCCGCAAGGCGCTGGCGGACACCCTCATCTCCGATGGGGCGCTCAACCCCCAGGGGCTCAAGCTGCTCCAGCCCGTTCACGGGGTGTTCAACGTGGCCTTGCTGGAGGCCTGCTGCGACGTGTTCGGTGAGCCTCGGGTCGAGGCGACCCGAATCGACAGCGCAGGGCTCGTCATCCGACGTGTGGGCGCGGGCAATACGCGCGAGGCCTGGGTGCGGCGGGACGGCAAGGTCGCCGGCTGGGTCACGCTCGACGGTGAGGAACAGGAGCGCGACCCCGACCCTGGACGGCGCGAAGGGCCCGCGGGCCCCGGCCCCGCGGACGTCCGGCGCGAGCTGCTGCGCCTCATGCGGGCCACCAGCCGGGACCAGGAGACCGTGACATCGCTCTTCATCGCGCCGCCCGACGCGTGCGCCGCGGCGAAGCGCACCGTGCTGTACGGACTGCTCCAGGTGGCGAGCAGTGAAGCACCGGAGGGCGCATCCAGCACAGCGCCCGCTTTCGACGACGCGCAGGTGCGGAGCCTGCTGTCCCCCTACTTCGCGGCGGGAAAGACGGTGGACTGGACAGGGCTCGAAGGCCTGTCGGTCACCTACCAGGACGTGGCCCAGCGCAGATTGCCGCAGGCGAAGCACGACAAGCTCGCCCTGTTCATCGACTTCCTGCGTGGACTGGTCGCGGTGTTCGACGCCTTCAAGGTGCCCGCGCTCATGACGGCGATGAACCGGGTGCAGCTCGACGATGGCAATGGCCAGAAGCGGCCCGCGGGCACGGCGCTCTCCGGACTGGCGGACGTCCTCGTCCAGGGGAAGACGGGCACGGTGGTGTTGCCTCGTTCGTGGACGCATCCCAATGCCTCGGAGGCGGCCCAGCTCCTCCAGGCGGCGAAGGCCGCCACCGCGCCCCGGATGCGGGACCTCATCCCTCCCGAGCGACGCTTCGAGCGGCGTGGCTCGCGCTATGTGGCCAGGGCCTTCGTCCGGGTCCGCCGCGAGGATGGCTGCCCACCCGCCATCGTCTGGAGCGAGGAGAGCGCCCCCTTCACCATCGCCGCCTGGCACGAGCGCGGAAAACGGCCGCCCGTCCTCATCCCCCTTCCGTCGCTCAAGGACCTGAGCGCCTTCAAGCCCAACGTCACCTTCCAGGTGCCGCCGGGGATGAACGAGCTGCTGAACAAGAACTCGCCGAAGGACTTCCTCGAAGGCTCAGCCAGTCCCCCCGCGGGTCAGGGCATCGGGTGGCTCTGTGGGTTCAACATTCCCATCATCACCCTCTGCGCCTTCATCGTCCTCAACCTCTTCCTGTCGATGCTGAACATCGTCTTCTTCTGGATTGCCCTCATCAAGATCTGCATCCCCATTCCCGCCTCGCTGCGCGAGCGGTTCGAGGACTGACCGCGCCATGAGCCTGAAGCCTCCCGACAGGCGCCCTCCCGTGGGCTTTCCGCTGCGGCTCGTGCCAGACGAGCGCGGTGAGCTGGCGTTTCCTTCGCTGGAAGCCAGCGTGCGTCAGTCCATCGAGGTCATCCTCCGCACGCGCCCCGGCGAGCAGCTCATGCGGCAGGGCTTCGGTGCCGGGCTGGAGCGGATGGTGGGGCAGCCCAACACCGTGTCCACCCGCCGGCGCATCCAGGAGCTGGTGCAGCGCGCGCTCACCGAGTGGGAGCCGCGCCTGGAACTCATCCGCGTGGACGTACTGGAGATGGCGGACCTGCCCGCCCAGGTCCGCGTGGAAATCGTCTACCGCCTGCGCCGCACGGGTGACGTGCAGCAGCTCGGGCTCGCCATGGACCTCGGAGGCTAGATGCCCATCATTCCTCCCCGACTCGACGACAGGAGCTTCCCGGACCTCGTCGAGGAGCTGCTCTCCCGCATCCCGGGCCATACCCCGGAGTGGACCCATGCCCGCGTGGGCGACCCGGGGCGCACCCTGCTGGAGCTCTTCGCGTGGCTGGCGGACTCCATCCTCTACCGCGCCAACCTCATCCCCGAGCGCCAGCGACTGGCCTTCCTTCGGCTGCTGGGCGCGAGCCTGCGCCCCGCCGAGGCCGCCACCGGCGTGGTGAGCGTGCACTTCGACACCGAGGTGCTCCAGCCTTCCGTGTCGCTGCGGGCCTTCGCCTCGTTGCGCAAGCCCGTGCCCTTCGAAACGCTGGATGAGCTGACCGTGGTGCACCTCACCGCCGAGGCGTACCGAAAGCGCCCGCTCACGGAGACGGAGCGTCAGCAGCACGCGTCGATGCTGCCCCGGCTCGCGCAGGTCTACGGCCTGGACCCCAAGGCCCAGCACGGCTTCTACGCGACGACGCCCGTGTTCCCGCTCGGCGCCGCTGACCCGCGCGGGCTGGACCTGGTGACGGAGACGGTGGACGGGAGCCTGTGGCTCGCGCTGCTCGCCCCCAAGGCGGAGCACGTGGTGGCCCTCCGGGAGGACCTGACGAAGGGGAACGGACAGGGGCCTCGCGTCCTGAGCGTGGGCGTCTCCCCCGTCATGGAGGTCCCCGCCCTGTCCGAGCTGCTCGGAGCGCGCGGCCGGCTGCCGCACGTCTGGGAGGTGACGGGCACGCCCGCCGCGGACGGGTTGCCGGTGTACCACCGGCTCACCGTCGTGGCGGACTCGACGCAGGAGCTGTCCCGCCGGGGCGTCGTGCGGCTGCTGTTGCCATCCGACCTGGGCGCGCCGGTCAATGACGTGAGGGCGGACGCGCGCGCCGGCCTGGGCGACCGGCCGCCGCGCCTGGACGACCCGAGAGTGGCGGCGCGATTGGTGACCTGGCTGCGCCTGCGTCCCAGCGGAAGGCCGGAGCGCTTCGCGCTGGGCTGGGTGGACATCAACGCGGTCGAAGTGGACCAGCGCGAGACGACCGGCGGACGCCTGATTGGACAGAGCGACGGCAACGCGGAGCAGGAGTTTCGCCTGCCCTCCGGCTCCGTGGAGCGCGCGACGTTCCAGCTCTTCATCGAAGAGCCAGGGGCGGGATACCGCGAGTGGCGGCTCATCGAGGACCTCGCGCTGGCCCGGCGCGACGAGCCCGTCTACGCCCTGGACTCCGAGGCGGGCACCGCCCGCTGTGGAGACGGCGTGCGCGGACGCGTGCCTCCCGCAGGCGCCCAGGTGCTCGTGGCCCGGATGCGCAGCGGCGGCGGCGCCGCGGGAAACCTCCCGCCGGGCAGCTTGAAGGACATCAGCGCCTTCCGGGTCGATGGCAGCCCCGCGCCGGGGCTGCGGGTGCAACAGCCGGAGCCCACGCTGGGTGGCCGGGACGCGGAGACGCTGGCGGAGGCCGAGCGCCGCATCCCCGCGCTGCTGCGCCACGTGGACCGGGCCGTGACGGAGGAGGACTACCGGCGGCTCGCGGCGAGCACCCCCGGCGTGCAGTTGGGGCGTGTGGAGGTGCTGCCCCGCTTTGAGCCAAGGCGACGGCGAGACGGTGTTCCCGGTGTCGTCTCCGTCATGGTGTTGCCCACGGCCACGCGGCTCGAGCCGCCCTACCCGCGGGCGGACCGGCCGCTGCTGGAAGCCGTCCATGCCTACCTGGATGCGCGCCGGCCGCTCACCACCGAGCTCTACGTGATTGGCTGCGAGTACGTCCCACTGGGGCTCGGCGTGGGCATCACCGTGCGCGAGGGCTTTGGCAGGGAGACGGTGGTGCAGGCGGTACGGCAGGCCGTGCGCCGCTTCATCTTCCCGCTGCCGGCGGGAGGTCCCACCGGAGAGGGCTGGCCGCTGGGCCGGGACGTCCAGGACCGGGAGCTCTATGTGGCGGTGGCGCAGGTCCCCGGGGTGGCCAGCATCGCCGGGGTGAGCCTCTTCGCCTGGGGAACGGTGACGCGCGTGCTGAGAGACCCTCGCCGCGCCGGAGCCACGGCCGACGTGGCGCGCTTCACGGTGGAGCCCCCTGCCCCGTCCGTCTGGCAGGCCGAGGGTCCAGTCAACCCGAGCTGGCTCCAGCTCAAGGGCAGCACCGCGACGACACCGGTGGAGCTGTCCATCGCGGACTGGCAGCTCCCGGAGCTGCTCAAGGTGGCGGTGAATGCCGACGGGGAGGTGCCGACGATGCTCCACGGCATCGGCGATGAGGGAAGCGGCGGCATGGACTCCTCGCAGGCGGGCGTGGCGGTGCCCATGGTCCCCGAGGTCTGCTGATGGACGCCAACCGCCTCCGGTTCTACATGCTGGCGGACGCGCCGGACTGGGTCACGGAGAGCTCGGTCTCCGCGGGCGAGGTGTGTCTCTACGACGCGAAGCGCAGGACGCTCCGGCTGGGGAGCCTGGGAGAGAGTCGCACCTTCGATGAAGCGCTCGACCTCGCGGTGCTGGAGCCCAGGCTCGCTCGCGTACCGGGCGCGGTGGACGCCTTCGGCACGTGGGTATGGTGGGACGACGTGGCCGGGCAGGTGCGCGCGGCGGGCGGAGGCGCTGGCACCACCCTGCGATTCGAGCCCGCGCAGGTGGGGTTGTCCGGCGCGGTGACGGACCTGTCGCCTGGAGCTGGCGGCGTCCTCTACCTCGCGGTGGCCCAGCGCGTGGTGGCGCTCCACCTGCGCAAGGTGTGGTCCGCCGTGGTGTTCCCGGCCGAGGGGATTCCCGCGCACCGCATCGCCGCGGACCCGCGGGGTGGCGCCTATGTCCTGAGCGGTCCGCCTTCCTTCGCGCCCAACGCACCTCCCGCCGTGCTCGGCCGCGTGGACGGGCAGCCGCTCCCGGACATCCTGTCCATTCCCTCCGGCGCTGGTTTGTTCCGCCCGATGGAAGAGAACCCGGACCCGCCTCGGCCCCGGGTGCTGGAGAAGCTCGCGTGGCCTGGCGAAGTGCCGGTGGCGCTCGCTTGTGACGCCGACGGACGGCTGGCGGTGCTGAGCTGGGTCATGGACCCGGCGCTCGCGGGTGTGCCCCCTGACGCGGCGCACGCGCGGTTGCGGTTTTTCACGGGCCGCTTCTCCGCGCCCGTCGCCCTCCCGGGCGTGCTGCGGCCCTTCAGTCTTGCCATCCTTCCGGACGGCCGCGCCGCGGTGCTGTCGCTGCTCGACGACGGCAAGGTGGAGGCGGTGGCCTACGCGCTCCCGGCCGGTGCGTCAGAGGCGATTCCCCAGGGAGACTACTTTCCACTGCCCGGCCATGACGGGGGCCCCTTTCTCCAAGGGGCACAGCCTCCGCACCACGCCGTCACCCCAGGGCTGGCCCACATGGCGCCAGTGCCGCTTCAGGCCCTGTCGCTGCCCCGGTGCGCCGAGCGGGGCCGCGCCGCCAACCCGCCGAACCGTCCCTTCGATTCGGGAGACGGGCGCACGGTGTGGCACCGCCTGTACGTGGAGGCGCTGCTGCCCCCACGCACCGGGGTGCGCGTCTGGCTCGCCGCCACCGACGAGCCCGTGGCTCCGCCGAGCGCCTCGCCGCACTGGCACGAGCATCGCCTGGGCTTCGTCCCGGAAGCCCCTGTTCATCCAGACGTCCCACACGGGAGCTGGGTACCGCTGCCGTCGGAGGTGCCGTTCCAACCGGGGATGCTGCCCGTTCCGCCGGCCCCGGGCGAGAGTGGCCTGTTCACCGTCCTCATCCAGCGCGCCCACGCGAAGGTGCGTGCGCTCGCCGGACGGTACCTGTGGGTGCGGGTGGAGCTGTTCGGCGACGGCCGCCGGACGCCCGAAGTGGGAGCGCTGCGCGCGTATGCATCGCGCTTCTCCTACGTGGACAACTACCTGCCGTCCCTCTATCGCGAGGAGCTCTTCGGCGAGGACGCGGACACCGCCGGCCACGCGACTCCCGCGGACTTCCTGGAGCGCTTCCTCGGCATCGTCGAGGGGGTGCTGACGCCCATCGAGGACCGCATCGCCCATGCGCACGTGCTCACCGACCCGGGGCACGTGCCTGGTGATTCGCTGGAGTGGCTCGCGAGCTGGGTAGGCCTCTCCTTCGACCCCGTGGTGGGCGAGAGCCAGCGGCGCGCGATGCTCCGGTCCGCGCCCGCGCTCGCCCGGCGGCGCGGCTGCGTCGAGGGCCTGCGCCTGGCACTGGACCTCGTCACCGACGGCGCGGTGAACCGAGGCGCCGTGGTGGTGGTGGAGGACTTCCGGCTTCGGCGCACGCTGGCGACCATCCTCGGCGCGGACCTCGCGGACGCGGAGGACCCGTTGCTGCCGGGCCTGGCCCGGAGCGGGAACTCCTACGTGGGCGACACGCTCTTCCTCGGGGATGAGACGCGCAAGGAGTTCCTGGCCGTCTTCGGGGACGAAACGCTGCAGAGCCGGGCGGAGGCGGAGGCGGTGGAGCAGCTCCTGGAGCGGCTGGCACACCGGCTCACGGTGCTGGTGCACCAGGGCACGGACACGCGGACCCTGGGCCTCATCCGGAAGGTGGCGGAGCAGGAGGCCCCCGCGCACGTGCAGGTCTCCGTCATCACCGCGAGCCGTCCGCTGCTCGTCGGCGTCGCGTCGCTGGTGGGCGTGGACACCTACGTCGGGCCCGCCCCCGCCCCCACCTCGGTGCGAGTGGGCCACAGCGTGCTGGGGCTCGCGGACGTCATCGAGCGTCCGTCGAGCCTGGACCCCAGATTGGAAGGAGGTTGATGACCATGTCGCCCCCGAATGACGCCTTGCTCGACGCAGAGACGCGAGACCGGCTCCACTACGACACCGGCGTGCTCCTGGACGCGGGAGACTTCACCACCGAGCAGACCTATCACCGAGGCCGGCTCACCCGGGCCCTGGCGTACCTCCACGGCGTCGGGACGGTGGCCGGGCTCAAGGTGAGTCACCACGAAGGCACCGAGCCGGAGCATGAGGAGCTCCGGGTTTCCGCCGGGCTCGCGTTGGACCCCTTCGGCCGGTTGGTGGAAGTGCCCACGGACGCGTGTCTCAAGCTGGACCGCTGGTACTGGCAGGAGCCGCTGGCGATGGCCGACTTCGGCGTCTTCACGCCCGCCGAGTACCGGCTGAGCCCCGATGCCGCGGGATTTCCGCCCACCGGAGTGGTGGCGGACCTCTTCCTGCGTTTCCTCCAGTGCGAGCGCGGCAAGACGCCTGCCTTCGCGGCGGGGCCCTTCGACGCGATGGACGCCGTGGTCGCCTCGCGCATTCGCGACGGCTACGAGCTGCGACTGGTGCCGCGCTCCACGGCGTATCCCCCTCCGGAGGTCCCCAAGAGCCCCTTCCCGGACCCCGTGGACGAGCCAGACCCGGTGCAGCGACGCATCAAGCTTCGGCAGGCCATCTTCAACGCCTGGCGAGGCAGCCGCGAACAGGAGCTGGCGAAGCTGTGGAGCGACACCTTCATCCCGGCCTCGCTGCTGACGGACCCGACCCAGCCCGACCTGAAGATGAGGGATCCCGCGTGGGTCTTCCTCGCGCGCGTCGTCATCGGCGCAACGGACGTGGAGGACGTGCGCGGCACGGAGGTGCGGCCCACGCGGCAGGGGAATGTCTACGTCGACAATGACCTGAGGCCCTTCAGCCTCTCAACCGCCGCGCTCGCCCGGTGGATGGGCGTCTTCTAGGCCCGACTCTCTCGAAGGGGGATAACCGTGTTCAACCCAACCAGTGGACCCGCCCGGGAGAAGCTCACCTGGGAGACGGCACAAGCGCTGGAGACCGCCCGGGCAATGGTGCACGACGACCGGCGCGTGCGCTCCTTCTTCTTCGACGGGCGCTTCCTCACCGCGAAGGACCTCACCCGGGAGCAGAACTACTTCCTCACGCGGCAGGCCGACCTCTCACGCGCCAATGGCACCGGGGTGATGCACGGGCTGACCGTCACGCCCAGCCAGGACCGAACGACGCTCACCGTCCGCCTGGGCCATGGGCTGACACCCGGCGGCGAGCTGGTGGTCGTGCCTCGTGACTTGACGGGCATCCGCCTGGACGACATCCCGGAGATTCAGCGGCTGGACGCGGCCTTCGGCCTCGCCCCCGTGCCGCGCGAGCTGGCGCGGAGCCGCTCTGGGTTGTACGTGCTGGTGCTGCGCCCCGTGGAGTACACGGCGAACCCGGTGGCCTCGTACCCCACATCGCTGGGCGCCGCGCGGACCACGCAAGACGGCGACATCATCGAGGCGGTGGCGCTGACGCTCATCCCCTACCCAGACCCGGTGGGCGGCGGCACCTTCGAGACGCGCCGCAGCCGCGCGGCCCATGAAGTCTTCGCCGGAGCGGGGATGCGGAACCTCCCCGTGGACGCGCTGCCGCTGGCGATGCTGGCCTTGGACCGAGGCACCCTCCGCTGGCTGGACACCTTCCTGGTGCGGCGTGAGGTGGGCGCCGAACAACGCAGCGTGGTGGGCTTCGGCATTGCCGCACGGGAGCTGCGTGAAGCCCACGCGCTTCAATATCAGCAACACCTGAAGGAGGTGCTCCAGGCGCGTCGCGCGGCGGGCCAGAGCGAGCGGTTCCTCGCGAGCGAGCACTTCTTCACGCTGCCCGCCGCGGGGACCCTGCCCGCGGCGGCCATCGAGGCGGGCAGCCTCACGGAGTTCTACTTCCCGCCCGAAGTGGACGTCGAGCTGACGGTGGTGGCCGAGGACGAGCTCGGCGCCATCCTCGACGAGTCCCTGCAACTGCCCCCCATCGACCTCACGCAGACGGGCGAGGCCCTGGAGTCGGTGTCGATCCTGGTGATGGTGCCCGTGGCGCGCCATGGCATGGCGCAGCGCCTGGAGGGCCTCCGCGAGGTGCTGCGCGCCGCGCCGCTCAAGCTGCGGGCGGCGGCGGTGGGACAGGTGGCGCGGCGGCTGCCCGCGCATGCCTTGCTGGACCTCACGCGCCGCTGGCAGGTCCAGCCCGTGCCAGAAGCGCCCGTGACAGACCTGGTGGAGGCGGCGTGGAGCGAGCTGCTCTCCGGCTCGAGGACCCTCTGGTATGCCTGCCGGCGCAGCCTGCCGCACCGCCACTCCGCGGTGGGCCAGCCGCTGCCCGAGCCGGAGGACCACGACGGCGAGCAGCACTTCGAGGAGCTCGTGAAGAAGCTCCGGCAGGCGGAGCTCTATGACGAGTTCTCCGCCCTGCCCCAGCGCGGCACCGCCATGGCCATTGGCCAGCTCGTTCCCGTGCTCAACACGCTGGCCCACGGAACCACGCGGTGGCAGTTCGCGGGCCTGGCCTCCGCCACGCTGCGGCTGGAGCGCCTCCAGCACAAGGAATACATGGCCGCGCTCAACCGCTTCCCTGCCACCGTCAAGCAGGGCCTGGCGAGGCTCGAGGCGGAACCCAGCCTCCTGAACGTGCCGCTGGCCACCCTGGCCGCGTCCTACCGGATGCCAGACATCGGGGCCTACGTGATGACGCTCACCGCCGCGGCCTACGCCACGTTCGTGACGGAGCTGAAGAAGCTGCTGGATGAAGGCGTGTCGCTCGACGAGGCGTTCCTGGCGCTGCGGAGCTGAGAGATGATCACCAAGCCGATTGCGGATCCACTGGCCAACGAACATGTGCTCCGCGTGGAGCCACGCATGGCGCCCTTCGGCGTGGACGCCGAGTGGCGGAGGAGGGCCCACTTCTTCACGGGACGCGCCGTGTCGGCGGACGCGCTCGCGCTGGAACAGGAACATCGCGCGGGGAGGCTCGCGCTCCTGGGCCAACACCTCACGCCAGGCATCGTCGCCGGCCTGGAGGTTCATCTGGAGCGGGTAGGCCCGCAAACCTTCATCCATGTCCGGCCCGGCAACGGCATCGCCGTGACAGGCGAGGACGTCATCATCCGCCGGCAGCTCCGCGCCCCGCTGGGAGCGATTCCCCTCTTCCCAGGACACCGGGACCCATCCACGTTCTCCCTGGAGGCACTCGCCAACGAGGAGCCCCCCGTGGACCCGCTGCCGTTTCCCAGAGCCGCGGTGCTGGTGCTGGTCCCCACCACATCCGTGCTGACGCCACCGGCGTCGCAGACGGACGCCTGCGAAGTGGACCCGGAGTCCTATTCCTTCGAGGACGCGGTGCGGACGGAGGGCGCGGCGCTGGTGCTCTGGGGCTGGCCCGAGGGCTGGGACATGCCGCAGGACTACTCCCTGCGCTGGCGCAGCCGGCTGGTGTACAGCCTCTTCGAGCGGGAACGCCGTCGCCGGAGTGGACTGCTCGCCCCCTGGGAGCACGCGGGCGTTCCGCTGGGTCTGCTGGGTTTCAAGGAGGGTCCGGACGGTCCGGAGGCGTTGTTCGTCGACCGGCATGCGGTGGCGCGGGCGGGTGGACTGCCACGCGCGCGCACGCCGTTGCTGAAGTCCCGCGGCTCGCCCGTGCTGTGGCAGGCGCGCATCCTCCAGTTCAACGACCACCTGGCGGAGCTTCCCCCGGAGCGGCTCGCCCAGGACAAGGCCATCCTCTACTTCCGCCGCCTGCCGCCCGTGGGCGTGCTGCCGCCGGACGCCGTGGACTACCGCGCCTGGACGCGGCGCTTCTTCCCCGACCGGTTCGAGCTGGAGGCGGTCCCCATTCCACTGGAGCAGCTCGACACGGTGGCGATGGCCAGCGCGGCCCTGGAGCCGCTGGACATCACCCGCGAGGAGCGCGTTCGCATCCTCGTCCCCGTGCCCGGCGCCGTCTATGAGCCGGGGCTGCTGCATGACGCACCGCTGGACCCCGCCTTCCTCGCCGCCATCGAAGAAGGACTTCAGCGCCTGGGTGGATGGCTGAAGCGGCGCATCGTCGTGCGCGCGCGGATGAGCACCCTCAAGGACACCCTGTACGGCGCCACCGGCAAGCACTATCCCCTGGTGGACCCGGAAGCAGACCCGGACGAGGCGCGCTACATCCCCGCCGCCGACCCGACGAACCCCACCGAAGAAGACTACGGAACCTCGGGTGAGACGGTGCCCTCGGCCGAGGCCTACCTCCAGAACCACTTCGAGCCGTCCTGGGAGTTGGCCGTCGATGCGCGCTCCGATTTGCTGCCTCGTCCGCAGGGAGACCCGACGCCCCGGTTGGAGTTCGCAGGACAGCTCACCTCCGCGCCCGTGGTCATCTCCACCGAGGACCGGGCGCATGTGTTGTTCCGGGGACCGTTCTGGACGCTGGGCTACCGGACCTTCGACGGCCGGGCGTGGAGCAAGGTGACACCCGTGCTTCAGGGCAGGGTCAGGTCACGCTCCGTGCCCGTCGCGGCGATGTGGCCGCGCGGGCGGCTGGACGTCTACTTCCGGGACGACAAGGGCAACCTGCACAACACCTACCTGGACACCCGGGTCAGCAATCAGCCCTGGAGCAGCCCTCGCGTGCTGGCGAGCGACGTCATGGGCGATGCCGCCGCGGTGTCTCCCTCCGAGGGCCGCACGGACGTCTTCTACCAGGCCCTCCGAGGGCAGGTCCTCTCACTTTGGTGGATGACCGTCACCGCATCACGCGTCATCCGGCCGAAACCCCTTGAGACGCCGCTGGCGTTCAAGGGCGAGCCCATCTCGGCGGTGGTGTCGCGTGGCCAGCTCATGGCCTTCCTCCTGGACGCCCAGCGCAACATCCAGCAGGTCACCGTCTCCCCGGACCCCACGCAGGGCGCGGCGGTCTGGACGAACCACTCGCTGGGACGGGAGGTCCGCTGGCTCAAGGCCTGCGCCTCACCGGATGACGGCACCGTGGATCTGGTCGCGCTCACGGGCAGCTCCCTGCTGCACCGGCGCTTCAACGGCCTGGTGTGGAGCGAGTGGAAGGACCTGGGCAACAGCCATTCGCTCACCGCCGCGCTGTCCGCGCCAGGCAAGGGCGTGCTGGATGTCCTGTCCCGAGCGGTCAACGGACGCATCCGGTACGCCCGATTCGATGGCACCACCTGGACGCCCTGGAAGACGCTCGGCACCGAGGTGGCACGCTCCGCGCCCGCGGCCATCCGCCGCGGCGACCAGTTGGATGTGATTGTCAGGGCGCGTGAGAACCTCCTGTGGCATCGGCCGGTGCGCCCGCCCCTCCACACCACCCAGCGAACCCAGGGCCTGCGCGGCCTGATGCGCGACCTGTCCAACCGGATCCAGCGCGTCGATGAGGCCGTCGACGCGGCCTTCCTTCAGGTCCAGTCAGAAATCCATCGCGTCCGCCAGCTCATGCTGGGCAGCACCAGCTCCGCCGTGATGACGGCGTCTCCCGTACTCACGGACGTCGCGCAGGCAGAGACGCGTGTCGCCACATTGACGGACGTGGAGAAGTTCATCGGGGTCCTGAACACGAAACGCAAGGTGAGCTGGTCCACGGTCCGCTACCTGGATCAAACCAACCTCCGGGACCGGCTCCTCAAGGTGTCGCCCGTCATTGGCACGCTTCACTCGGCGATGGCCATCAAGCGAGAGGTGCTCGGGAAGCTGTTCACCCTGCTCTCCGGCATGGAGTTCAACCTCGAGGCCGTGCAGGTCCCCAACGTGAAGGTCCCCCCGTGGCGTCGGTCACGTGTGCCGGTGGACGGACAGCCACCGCCCATCCCCACCCCGGAGCCGCGCATCGACATTCCGTTGAGCGAGCTGCGTGCCCTGACGGCGGAGGATTGGAACCAGGTGTTCACCCATTACGTGGCGCCCAAGGTGCCCACGCGAGCGGAAGAGGCCACCTACTTCTCCATGTCCGTGGCCCAGCTCGAAGACGTGCTGGCCGTGCTGCGGAACCTCGAGGACCGTGTCATGCAATACCGGGAGGCCCTGGAGGAAGGCGGGCGCCTGGTGAGCGTGCTCCGGGCCCATGAGACACGGGGAGGCGAGCGCCTGACAGTGATTGGCACGGAAGTCTCCGAGTCCCGCCAGGACGTCATGGTGGCTCGCGCGCTCCTGGCCGAGGAGCAGACCCGGCTGCAACGCATCAACGAACGACGCGCCCTGGTGCTGCGCGAGCACGTTCGCTTCCTCGTCTACCACCGGCCGAGAGAGCAGGTCATGGACCGCGCCACGCCCGTCCGCGCGTTGGACACCGGCATCTACGAGTCGGAGCTGCCCGCGGCGCTCGCGGAGACACGCGCCGCGCCACCAGAACTCTGGGCCCTCATCCAGCTCCTGCGCGACGCCCCGCTGGACTGGTTCGCGCAGGGGCCATCGCTGTTCCAGCGCCTGGACCGGCTGGACCTCGTCCACCGGACCCTGGAAGGCGCTCGGCAGCGCGCCACGGTGCGCGTTCCTCCCGCCCTCCCCCAGATCACCCGCGCGCCCAGCCGCTCGGGTGAAGGCGTGAACCGTGTCTTCACCGCGCAGAGCCAGGTTGTCTCCCAGGCCAGGGTCGTCACCGCGACGCTGGAGCTGGCCAGCCTCCTCCACCGCGGCTGGGCAGAGCTGGTGAAGCTGGCGTTGCCCATCACCTCGTTCGGCGACCTGATGGACACCGCGCACGGGCGGCCGGACGTCGCTCGAGCCGCGGCCCGTGAGTTGGAAAACACCGCCAAGGTGGCCACGTACCTCTACTTCCTCTTCGGCGAGGTGCCTCCACGCGTCCGGATGGAATGGGCGTCGATGCTCAGCGAGTACGACGCGCCGTGGGACCTGAGGGACCTGGCCCGGCTGCCCCAGTGGAACACGCTGGAGGTCACGAGCCGACGCCAGCTTCAGGAACTGGTGGACTGGCTCTTCGCGCAGATGAACCCGTCACGCACCCAGGCCGTGGCGCTGATGAACGACCTGGTGCGCTCGGCGCTGCTGCTTGCGAGCCACGCCCCCGTGGGAGAAATCGTCGCCGGGCACCTGCCGAAGCCAGCCCCCGCCAGGGTGGGAACGGTGCTGGACCTGCAAGTGGACCCATCGCGCATCCGCGTGGGCACCCATGTGCTGCTCGCCTCCGGCGTTCACACGGTCCAAGCCGTGGTGGAGGACCTGGGCACCGGAACAGCCCGCGCGCGCGTCTTCTCCACGAGCGCGGCCAGCGTGAACCTCGCGGAGAAGACGGTGGCGAAGTTCTCCGAGCCCGAGCAGCGAGGCGGCCTGCTCCCGACGCCGCGGCGGACACTGCTCCGGTGAGCGCGGAACGGCGGGTGCGCCAGGTGAAGCTCGCGGCGGCCAGCACCGCGCTCGTCCGGAGAGGGGCGGTCCTCCTGGAGGATGCGCTGCGCACCGCCTCCCTTCCGGATGCTCCCGGGGGCCGGGTGCTGGTCATCCGCCAGCTCTCGCTCGGGACGATTCACGCGGACCGCAGCCCGGCCACGCTCTCGCTCGTCGTGGAGCAACGCGTGCGCGAGCTGGCGCGGCTCGCGGTGCATGCGAGGTCGCAGTCCGCCGTCACCGCGCAGGCGGTCTACTTCCGGGATGAACTGGAGCCCTTCGTGCTGCTGGCCACCCGGCTTGCCCAAGGGCTGCCCCTGGACGCCTGGTTCTGGCGGTTGGCCGTTCCTGGACTGCACCCGGGGATGTCCCGAGACGACATGCTCCGCCTCGCGCTCGCCAGCGCCTTGAGGACGGAGCCGGGCCATGCCGCCGCGATGACGCTCGTCTCCGAGCTGCACGCGCTCGGCGCACTGGCCCCCCTGTTGGGCGCGCTGCGATGGCAGGATGGACCCGCGCTCGCCCGATCCTGGTGGGGACACCTGCCTTCCCGCCCGGCGCCACGGCTACCCCCGGACGACGTGGGCCCGACGGAGCAGGTCGCCGAACCGCTCCGGAGTACCCTCGCGCGCTGGGCGCGAACCTGGGGAGCTGGCGACGCCCGTGCCTTGTGGCTGGCATCGGTGGCGCTCTGCACGCGCATTCCATCCCGAGTAGCCTCGCCCGATCTTCCGTCGCGGGCATGGCGGGTGCTGGGGGCGCTCCAGGATTCCCCTACGGCACACCTGCCCACGCCACGGGAACCGCTCGAACAAGCCCCTTCGAAGCCGGACGCGCCCACTGCCCCCACTGACGCGGGCATGGTTGCTGGCATCGCAGCGTCGTCGCCTCCATCGGTGCGGGCGCTTTCCAGCGCCCCTTCTTCCGACAAGGTGACGAAGCCCCTGGATGCCATACCCGCGTCTCCAGCGGGGGTGACTGCAGCTCCGCAGGCGAGGGTACGCCCTGGGCCCGCGGACATCGACGAGGCGCCCGGAGACATCGGAGCCACGCCTCAAGACACTCTCCCGCGCTACGCGACGGAGGAATCGCTCCCCACAGTCGCAGGGGGCCTGCTCTTCCTCTTGCCCATGCTGAACGCGTTGGGCCTCGAGGAGTTCCTGGCGGGACACCCAGCCCTCGCCGATCTTGGAATCCCGGAGCGCTTCCTCCGTCACGTCGCCGAGCGCCTGGGTGTTCCTTCGACGGACCCATTGTTCCGCGTGCTCCAGGAGGCCACAGCAGGGCCGTTGCCCGAGCCCAGCCCCTTCGTCCTCCCCGTGCGCTTTCAGGCAGGCGCCGGTGCGCGGGCACCGTTCCGTCTCGTCCGTGAATCCACGGGACGCTGCGTTGCCTTCGATGCACGAGCCCGGTTACCGCTCGCCTCGACCTCTCGCGGGGAAGCGCTTCCCCCACCGTTCGACCGATGCCTGACGACGCCCCTGGCGCATCGGCTCCCCTGGAATGACGCCACCCTCATGTTGCGCGCGGCCCTCCTCGCGGTGGGCCGCGTCACGCGGCGGCTGGCACACATGGGGCTGAGGGAGCTCGTCCTCCGTCCTGGCCACCTCGTCGCGACCCGCACGCATCTGGACATCGTCTTCGCCGCCTCGCTGGCGGACATCCGCATCCGCCGCGCGGGGCTCGACATCAACCCGGGCTGGGTTCCCTGGCTCGCCCGCGTCATCCAGTACCACTATCAATACGACGAGACCGGAGCATGACGACGTCCTCCCTGCCCCTTCGCACCACGGTCCTCGCGGCGTTGGCCCTCACACAGGAGGACTCAGGGGATGGAGAGGCCATCGAGCTGCGCTTCCTGCGACAGCACCTGGATGCAACGGGGCGGGACTGGGTCGCTCGCGCTCGGGAGTGCCGCACACGTCCGGGCTCCGAGGATGCTGGACTCGTCATGCTCGGCGAAGTGCTCGGGCTCTCCCTGGTGGAGCTCCTGGCAGTGGCCCTGGTCGCCGCCGTCGAGCAAGACCCGATGGTGGGCCGAGCCGTCGCGTATCTTCAAGCGCCCGTGGGGGCCTCCCGGCCCACGTTGGGACTGGTTTCCAGCGCGCTGGCGCCGGCCGCTTCCGGAGGCCAGGAGGCCCTTCTCCTCCTCACCGCCGGAGCGGCCCTGGGCAGCGGGCTGCTGACGCGCCTCCGGGAGGACCTGCCACTGTGTGAGCAAACGCTGGCCATGCCGCTGCCACTCTTCCTGGCGCTGTCCGGGCACGACGTCACCTGGCCTGGGGCAACGCTCGGCTCGGCCCGCCTCATGGAGGTACCGCTGCCTCCCTCCCTCATGGATGGCGTGCACCGGCATGCGCGCTTTCTCGCAGGCTCGCCTCGGTCGACGCTCGTGCTGCGCGGCACGTCGGTTTCTGAAACCCGCACCGTGGCGGCGGCGGTCGCAATGGCGCTCGGACGCGCCCCCCTCTTCCTCGGAGCAGAGCTACAGCGGGGACTGGGGCCCTTCCTGATTCAGCGAGGACTGCTTCCCATTCATGTCCACGACCTCGCGCCCGGCGAGCGGAAGGCGCTGCCCAACGTGCCGTACTACGACGGCCCCGTGCTGGCCATCACCGGCCCCGAGGGCACGCTCGACGCGGCGGACCGCGCGGTGTTGCGCTGGTCCGTTCCACGACCTCCCAGCGAGGAACGGCGGGCCCTGTGGGAGTCCTCTCTGGGCGCACCAAACCTCGCCGAGGAGCTGGCCCGACGGCACCGTCAGGGAGCAGGTCGGATTGCCCAGCTTGGCCGGCTGGCCCGGCAGAAGGCGGAGCTGGACGGACGACAGACACCCGAGCTGCAAGACGTGCTCGCAGCGGCCTGGGAGGCGGAATCCGAGGGCATGAGCACGCTCGCGGAGCCGTTGATGGACGCCATCCACGACGACGCCATCGTCCTCGTGCCCCAGGTGAAACGAGAGCTGGAGCTTCTCCTGGCGCGGTGCCGCGCTCGGGACGATCTGGTCCACGGCCTGGGCCCCTCCGCGACGGTGCGCTATCGCTCGGGTGTCCGGGCACTCTTCATGGGCGCGTCGGGCACGGGCAAGACGCTCGCCGCGGGATGGCTGGCCACGAAACTCGGACTGCCGCTCTACCGCGTGGACTTGGCATCCGTGACGAGCAAGTACATCGGTGAGACGGAGAAGAACCTCTCTCAGGTCTTCGCGCGGGCCGAGCATGCAGACCTGGTGCTGCTCTTCGATGAAGCGGACTCGCTCTTCGCCAAGCGCACCGACGTGAAGGACTCGAACGACCGGTTCGCCAACGCCCAGACGAACTACCTGCTCCAGCGAATCGAGGCCTTCGACGGCGTGGCCATCCTGACCAGCAACAGCAAGAGCCGCTTCGATTCAGCCTTTACGCGCCGCCTCGATGCCATCATCGACTTCACCCTGCCCGGCCCCGCCGAGCGGCGCGCGCTCTGGACCACGCATCTGGGCACGGCGCACGAACTTCCCGCCAAGGAATTGAACCGACTGGCGGCGACGGCGGACCTGGCCGGAGGGCAGATTCGCAACGTGGTGCTGACGGCCGCGCTCATCGCGCGTGAGGCGGGCCGCGCCATCCAGCCACCGGACATCATCGAGGCGCTCGTGCATGAGTACCGGAAGCAGGGCCGCGAGCCCCCCTCCGAGCTCCGCACCGTGCCCCCGGGCTCCGCTGACGGCGCCCGTGACACCTGGCGCCGCTAACGTGGCACTTCACCTGGCCTACCTTCACCTTTTCGATTCTGATTTGCGCACCTTGTACTTCAGCCAGAGCATGTCGCCCTTCCGCAGCTCGGAGGAGACCAGCTTGAGATGGCGGACCGGGCCCCTTCCCTCGCCCGCATCGAACAGAGAAGGCGTTCCGATGGAACCATCCGCGATGGGCGCCACCAAGACGCTCAGCTCGTCGATGAGGTCCTCTGCCAGGAAGGAGCCGTTGATCTTCCCACCGCCCTCCAGGAGCAACCGCTTGATGCCGAAGTCCTTTCGGAGCTTTTCGAGCACCCTCTTCAGGTTCAGCTCCGCCTTGCCGCCAAACAGGTAGGAGACGCCCTTCGATTGGAGGAAGGCCAGGTAGTCGTCAGAGACCTGCTCCGTGAGAATGGTGATGACGTGCTCGTCATCGATGGAGCCCGACTTCCAGGTGAGCTTGCCCGAGGGGTCCAGCGCGATGGCGTAGGACTCCGCGTCGCGCCTCGCGATGAAGTCCGTCCTTGGAATCGGCTGGCCTGACTTGCGCACCGGGACCTTCGCCTTCCCCGCGTAGGGCTCCATCGAAATCCGGCCAATCATCCAGGCGTCGGCGTCGAACGTCTCCGCCGTCCGCTCGTACTCGGACAGGGTGCGCGACGAGAGCTTCCATCTCGTCGTGACGATGCGCCCATCGATGGAGGGCACCATGTGGCAAATCACGTACGGGCGCTTCGCTCTGCGCATCTGCTGTCTCCTCGGACTCAGGGCCTGGTCGTCAGGGTGACATCTTCCCGACGAGCCCCTGGGACGGCGCGTTGACGGGCTCGACGGTGAGCCGGCCCCTATTGAACGCCAGAATCGCTCTCACCCCTCCTGCGCCCTTCACGTACGCCAACACCCGCCGCCTGCCTCCACAACGAATCTCCGGCTTAGGCTGATCGAGTACGCAGCCGGCCTTCGTAATCACGCTTACCGATCGGTACACCGCGCGAGCGGAGGATGTCGTAGGCAGTGACGGCGTGGAAATGGAAGTTCGGCAGGGAAAACGAGAGAATGAACGTCTCCGACGTGAAGGCGAGCCTCCGCGGCCCGATTTGAAGGTCCAGGTCCTTGCCCGCGCATGGGTTGACCTCGTCGGGCGTGAACGCCTCTAGCGCCACTTCCGCTTTGCCGATCATCGCCTGCAGGTCGGCGAAAGGGACCGGTCCGACCAAGGCCGGCGGGGCGAACACACCGGTCTTGAGGGCTTCCACCCCCCACACGGAATGGTGCCATGTGGCTTCGACCTGAAAGTGGAAGGGCGCCATGTCGTCGAAAAGGCGCGCGTTCACGAAGTCGTTGGGATCAACCCCCGTCTCAGCGCAGTGCTTGGCCGCACGGTCGAGAAAGCCTGCGACGGCCCTCACCGTCTGCAGGAAGGTGGGCACGCTGAGGTCGTAGAGCGATGTCGTCATCGGCTTTCCTTCGCATTCTGCTGCTCGCGTTTCCGCCTTTTCAGCATGCGCCCGAACGACCACGACAACAAGAACCGGGCGTTCGAAGCCCTCAGTCCCGCAGCGGACCCTTCGGCGCCGCGTTCCGATTCAGGCTCTGGGGCAGCAGCCGCTTCTTCTCCCGCTGCTCCTTCAGGACCTTGTCGAGCGCGTCACGGATGTCTTGCGGCAGAGGCTGCCCCGCCACCGCGCTGCACCGGTTCCGGGTCTCCAGCGGGTCCTCCGTGAGGTCGTAGCACTCGTACTCACGAGGAATGAACCGCGCCGTGGCGACCTCGTCCGTGTTCCCCGCCGCGCCCGCGAAGAAGCGCGGGTTGTCCGAATAGCAGCTGTACTTCCAGAGCGTGTCTCCCGTGAGTTCGGGGAGGCGGGTGACCACCGTCTCGATGTGCTTGGGCTGGATGACGCCCGCGAACGCCTGGCCAGTGAGGTTGTTGGTCATCTGGAGCCCTGACTCGACGTTGTCGTCGGTCATGAAATAGATGGGCTCATGCCGCTCGGCCTCCCGGCCCAGCACCAGACCGGACAGGTCCCTGCCCACCAGCGGCTGAGCCTCCGAGTGGTCCCGTGCCAGCTCACGCCGGGCCGCATCCGCGTCGATTCCGGCGAGCCCCAGCAGCGTCGGCACCAGGTCCACGTGCGACGTCACCACCTCCGTCCTCCGGGGCTCCGGAAACAGCCTTGGATTGGAGATGACGCACGGCACGTGCAGCGTCTCCTGATAGGCGTTGTACCACTTCTGCATCATGCCGCCGTGAGCCCCGAGCATCTCACCATGGTCGGACGTGAGGACGACGATGGTGTTCTCGAAGAAGGAAGTTCTCTTGAGATGTTCGTAGACCCGCTGGATGTGTTTACTCACCTCCGCCATGAGGAAGTAATAGAACTGCCGGTACGACGCGGTGTCGCGCTGCGGCAGGTACATGCGCGGATACGTGTAGACGTAGTCCTTCTGACAGCGCGGCTTGCTTTCGAGCGACTCACCTGCCGTCGGCGACGGGGCCACATCCGGCAGCTTCCCCGCTTGCTGAAGGTCGCTGAACTCGGTGAACCAGGGCAGGCCCGAGAAGACGATGTCGTGCGGATTGACGAAGGAGCTCACGACGAGCCACGGCGCCGTGTCACCCTTCGCGGCCTGATGCTCCAGGTCGCTCAGCAGCCGACAGACCTGGTCGGCGAAGCCTGGGTCGCGGACTGAGGCATCGTTCGCTTGTGAAGAGCCATGTGGCTCGGGGCCAATCCAACCGGAAAAGCCGAACTTCTCCAGACGCCCGGCCTGCTCGTACAGGGCGATTCGTTCGGGGTAGGCGTCGCCGCTCACGTCATTGCTCATGAGCGCCGTCTGCGTCCCCGGCACCAGGATGTCCTCGTCGGAGATGTGCCACTTGCCCCGGTAGTGCGTCTGATAGCCGCCCTTCCGGAAGTACTCCCCCAACGTGGGAACGGTGTTGGGCGCAAGCCAGTACATGTCCGGGTCGAACGAGGACTTCCCGATGCCGGGAGTCTGGCTCACGCCATGAAGCGACGGATATTGCCCCGTGTAGAGCGTGGTGCGGCTGGGCGCGCAGGCCGTGGAGGCCGTGTGGTGCCGGAGGAACTCGATGCCATGCTTGCGGAGCTCCTGGCCGACCCGGTCATTCTCGACACGAAACCGACGGGCCTCTTCGTTCTCGTACGGAGGCGGAAATCGTTCCTCGTCCGTGGTGATGATGAGGAAGTTGGGGCGCTTGCCAGCAACCGTCATGTCACGACCTCCTGATGGGGAACGCAAACTGTAACTCAGAAGGCCGTGACGCATGACCGCCCCCGCACGACTTTCTACTGCAGCGCGTCCATCAGCGCCGACTGGAGCGTCTTCCGGTTCTGCGGGAAGCCCTGATTGGGATAGGGCCGGGCTCCACTCAAGAACTGCACATACTTCTGATACATCGGGTCGGAGCGCGCGGGCTCCTGCTGATAGAAAGCCTGGGTGGCCTGCAGCAGATAGCGCGGCGTCGTGCCCTGCGGCGCGTCCCCGCTGAAGGCGATGAGGCTGCGCACGTCCGGGTCCTTCATGAAGTTGGTGAAGGCGCGGGCGTCCTCGGCACACGTCCCCGTGCACTGCGCGCTGACCACCAGCGCGTCCACGAACACCGCGGGCGCGGAGCCCGTGCCCAGAGGAACGGAGATGACTTCTGGCAGCGCCATGCCCGGGTTGGCCTTCCGGACGAAGAACAGGCGCTCCGTGTAGCCCATGAAGCCGTTGGCCTGCCCCAAGGCGAACGCCTCTTCCGCCAGGGAACTATCCGCGTAGGTGCCGTCGAGACATGGGTTGACGCCTGCCTCCAGCTCACAGCTCTTCACCACGTCCTCGAACGAATCCAGCGCCGACGCGTCCAGCGGCAGCGACAGCGCCTGGGACAACACGCCCGTGGGATTCGTGTCGGCCCACGCGTCCAAGTAGGACGAGGGCAACGTCCAGCTCCCGCTGTAGTTGGCCGCCAACGGGCGCATCCCCGGTGCCACATCCGAGAGGATCTGGACCAGGGAATCGCCATCCGTGGCCGACGACAGGTGGGGACTGTTCGAGTAGACGACGTAGCTGCACAGGTAGGTCGGCACCCCGTAGCTCTGGCCAGCGATGGAGACGGCTTCTTCCGCCGCCGGATGCGCGGCCCCCGCCTCCAGGGCGACGGGCTGCACCCAGCCCTTCGACACGAGGTCACCCATGATGAGCGTGTCGATCTCCACCACCTGCGCGGCACCTGCTCCCGGACCGAGGAGTTGGTTCAGGGTGCCTCCTTCATCCAGGTCATAGAGGTCCAGCTTCGCGTCGAACACGATGTCCAGGTCGATGTCCGAATGCTCCTGCTCGAAATCCGCCTCCAGCCGCTGCTTGAGGCTGGCGAAGCCATCCCCTGCTGAATCCGGAATGTAGGGGAAGAGGACGACCTTCAACGGCCGCGGGGCCTCGGGTTCGGGGTCCGAGCAGGCCCCCAGGGACAGGGCGAGAACGCAGGGCAAAGCTCTCCATTGCATGGCGTGGCTCCGGCGAAATGAGGGGGGACCGCCCCGCACGGATGCGGGAGCGGCATTGCGCCTCAGTCTACCGTTTCCGCCCGACGAGGCCTGGGCAGCACGCCTGCGTCTGTCTTTGGAGCCGGTGGGCACCGACCGGGCCGGTCGATGCCCAGGTCTTCACCGCCCCCCGGGCGCGGCCAGGAAGCCACGCTGCACCAGCGAGGAGAGATACGTCGAAATCAACGTGGCATCCACGGACGGACACGACGTCCCTGTTCCCCCCAGCGCCTTCAGCGTGTGACCACTGTCGCAGACCACCATGCGCGGCCCACCCACGCTGCGGTCCTCGGGCGGCACCTGCTGGAGGAACAGGAGCAGGTCTCCCAGCTCACTATCAGACGGCGCCGCGAGGCCGAGCTCGGCGAGCCACTCGTCATAGGGGAGCACGCGCAGCCCGTAACCAAAGGCTCGCATGTGGCTCCACATCTCGTCCGCTCGCACGAACTGCGGGTTGACCAGGTGGAATGTCTGACCAGTGGACTCGGGACGCAGGGACAGGTCCACGATGGCGCTGCTCACGTAGTCCACCGGCGTCACGTCCAGCAGCGCGTCCACGCTGGGCGCACTCCCCAGTTGGACGCAGCCCTTGAGGGTCCTGCACACCAGGTCATCCGTGTTCCACGCCCCCGTCTGGCTGTGCCCCGTCACCCGTCCCGGCCGGTGAATCGTCACGGGGAGCCCTCGCCGCGAGGCCTCACGCACGAGCTTCTCCGCCACCCACTTGCTCTGGGCATAACCGCCCATCAGGCTCTCAGCCGCTTCCAACGGCTCATCCTCGCGGAAGGGAAGCTGGCGCCCCACCGGCAGCACCGACACCGTGGAGACATAGTGCAGGGGCTTGATGCGCGTGCGCATGCACAGGCGAAGAATCTCCCGCGTTCCGAGCACGTTCGCGGCGCGCATCGACTCATAGGGATAGATGAAATTGACGAGCGCACCGTTGTGGTAGACGGCGTCCACCTCCTCCGACAGCCGCTGGAACTCCGCTTCCGACAGGCCCAGCAGGGGCTGGCCGATGTCCCCTCGGACAGGGACGATTCGCGACACCAGGTCGTCGCGCCACAGCGAGTAGCTCTCCAGGTTCTTGCGAATCCGCTGCATCCCCTCCTGCTCCGACTTGGAGCGGACCAAACAATGAATGCGCGCCTGCGTCTTCCGGCAGAGCTCCTCGAGCAGAAAGGCGCCGAGGAAGCCCGTGGCGCCCGTCAGCAGCACGGCGCGCGCGGGTCCGGAGGTGGGCGGAAGCGCCGCTCCCGGCAGCAGCCCGGCCTCCAGCACGGCGTCCGCCTCCAGCTCCGCCACCACGTCGTGGACCGGCAGCGAGCCCGTCTTCGCGGCCTCGATGGCGCGCGCCATCTCTTCCAGCGTCGGCGACTGCAACAGGGCCCTCAGCGGGATGTCCGCGCCCGACGCGGACCGCGCGAGGACGAGCACCCGGTAGAGCAGCAGCGAGTGGCCTCCGAGCTCGAAGAAGTGGTCGTGCACGCCCACCTGCTCCACCCCGAGCACCTGACGCCAGATGTCCGCCAGCGTGGCTTCCCCAGGTGTTCTCGGCGCGACGTGGGCCTTCGCCGTCCCGGAGCCCACACGCTCCGGCGCGGGGAGCGCGGCGCGGTCCACCTTCCCATTCGGCGTGAGCGGCAGGGCGTCCAGGCTCACGAACACGAAGGGCACCATGTACTCGGGCAGCCGCGACTTGAGGTGGTCGCGCAGCTCACCCGGCTCGGGGGCCTTCCCTTCGCGGCCCACCACATACGCCACCAACTGCTTGTCCGCGCCCGGGCCTTCTCGCACGACGACGACCGCATCG
Source organism: Myxococcus virescens (assembly GCF_900101905.1). Lineage (NCBI taxonomy): Bacteria > Pseudomonadati > Myxococcota > Myxococcia > Myxococcales > Myxococcaceae > Myxococcus > Myxococcus virescens. The sequence continues at coordinate 59,965 of NZ_FNAJ01000016.1, forward strand.
CGGATGCCTGGGTGCTCCTGCAGCGCCGCGCCAATCTCACCCAGCTCGATGCGGAAGCCGCGGAGCTTCACCTGGTGGTCCATCCGGCCCAGGTATTCGAGTTGCCCGTCCGGCAGCCACCGCGCCAGATCCCCTGTTCGGTACAGGTGCGCGCCCGCGTCCCCGGCGAAGGGAGACGTAACGAACCGCTCCGCCGTCAGCTCCGTCCGGCCCAGGTAGCCCCGGGCGACACCATGCCCGCCGATGTAGACCTCGCCCGGCACCCCCACGGGCATGGGCTCCCGGTTCGCATCCAGCACGTAGACCTGGGTGTTTCCGACGGGCCGGCCGATGGTCGGCGTCTCGCCCCGGTTCACACGGGTGAACGTGGAATAGGTCGTCGTCTCGCTCGGGCCGTAGAGGTTGAAGACATCGCGCACGTGGCCCAGGGCGTAGATGGAGTCGACCAGCGCTCCCGCCAGCGCCTCACCCGCCAGGTTGACGGTGGTGACCGACGCCGGCACCCCACCCCCTCGCAGCAGCGCGCCCATCGCCGAGGGCACGGTGTTGATGAGCGTCACCTCCTTCGCGGCGAGCAGCTCGGGCAGCTCCAGCGCGTTCTTCGCGACGATGACCTTCGCCCCACAGCACAGGGGCGTGAAGATTTCGAAGACGGACAGGTCGAAGCAGATGGACGTCGACGCCAGCGTCCCCGCCAACGACTCCGGCGAGAAGACACTCTGGGCCCACTGCAAGAAGGCCACGGCGTTCCGGTGGTCAATCATCACGCCCTTGGGCTTGCCGGTGGAGCCCGAGGTGTAGATGAGATACGCGAGCGAAGCGGGCGTCGTGACACGCCCGGGGTTCACCTCCGGCTCGGCGCCGAGGGCGGCGGCATCCGCGTCCAGGCACACCACGCGTGCCTCGGTGGCGGGAAGCTCCGGGAGCAGCCGCTGCTGCGTGAGCAGCACGGGCACCTGCGCGTCCTCGAGGATGAGCGCCAGCCGCTCCTTCGGATAGGCCGGGTCCAGTGGCACGTAGGCACCGCCGGCCTTGAGGATGGCCAGCAAGCCGATGACGAGCTCCTCCGTCCGCTCGACGCAGAGCCCCACGCGCGCCTCGGGCCGCACGCCCAGCCGCCGCAGGTGATGGGCCAGTTGGTTCGCCCGACGGTTGAGCTCGGCGTAGGTCAGCGTCCGCGTTCCGCTCACCACGGCCATGGCGTTCGGCGTCCGCTCCACCTGCGCCTGGATGAGTTCGTGCATGCACAGCGCCGGGACGCCGAGCACCGGGCCATTCCAGGCCGTGAGCAGCCGCGTCCGCTCTTCCGTCGACAGCACGGGCAGCTTTGACAGGGGCGTCTCTGGTTTCGCGACGACGGCCTCCAACAACACCTGGAGGTGGCCCACCATCCGCTCCGCCGTCGAGGCGTCGAAGAGCTCGCGCGAGTATTCGAGCATGCCAGCCAGGCCCTGTTCGCCGGAGGCCAGGATGAGGGACAGCTCGAACTTGGCGACGCCTTCCACGCTGCCGTCGGGTGCACCGCCCAGGAATGACCAGCGCGTCCCGGGCAGGTCCAGCGTGGGCGCGGGGATGTTCTCCAGCGTGAAGCAGGCACGCACCAACGGGTTGAGCCCGCCCTCACGCGATGCGCCGACCGCCTTCACCACTTCGCTGAAGGGCAGCGCCTGATGGTCCTGGGCGTCGAGCACCGTCTTGCGCGCCCGGGCCAGCCACTGCGAAAAGGTCGGGTCTCCGGACACGTCACTCCGGAGCACCAGCGTGTTGGCGATGAAGCCGATGAGGTCCGGCGGCACGCTCCCCCGGTTCGCGGTCACCGTCCCCACGCCGAAGTCGAGCTGCCCCGAGTAGCGGTGCAGGAGCGCGGCGAACGCAGCGTAGAGCACCATGAAGAGGCTGCACCCTTCACGTTGGCCGAGCTCGCGCAGCGCCTCGCTCAACCCGGGCGAGAAGGCCACGGGCACGGTCGCACCTCGGTGGCTGGTGGCGCTGGAGCCCCCCCGGTCCACGGGGAGCTGAAGCGGCGGCAGTCCCTGGAGCTTCTCCTTCCAGAAAGCCCGCTCCCGGGCGCCCGAGGCCCCCGCCAGCCATGCCTGCTCACGCAGGGCCGACTCGGCGAACTGCATGGACACGGGTGGCAAGGACGCGGCCTGTCCCCGTACGAAAGACGCGTAGAGCGCCGACAGCTCCCGGACGAAGACGCCGAGCGACCAGCCATCCGTGATGATGTGGTGCTTCGTCACGAAGAGCGCGGAGTCCTCGGCGTCCAGGGACACCAGCGTCACGCGGAACAGGGGGCCCTGGGCCAGATCGAAAGGCTGCTGGGCCAGGGCCTCCGAACGCCGTTGGACCTCCTCGTCGCGCTGCGCCTCCGTCAGCCCCCGCACCTCCACGACGCTCAGCGTCGCGCCCACGTCGGGCGACGCGATGATCTGCCTTGGACTCCCGTCCACCTCCGGGAAGGACGTCCGGAGGACCTCATGCCGGCGGACCAGTTCGTCCAGGCTCCGGCGCAGCGCCACCGTATCCAGCGCGCCACGTACCCGCAGCCCCAGGTGGACGTTGTACTGCGCGGTGCCCGGTGACAGCCGGTCCAGGAACCAGAGCCGCTCCTGCCCGCTGGACAGCGGGATGACCTGGGGCCTCGTGACGGGCCGCTCAGGGCCGCTGCCTACCTCGTCGTGGGCGGTGTGCTTGCGCAGGAACGCGAGGATGTCGGCCTTGTTCGCCGCCAGCTCGGTCCGCAGCTCCGGCGTGAGGACGGCCTTGCCCGCCTCCACCACCAGCTTGTCACCGTCGACGCGCAGGCGAACGCCCCTGGCCGCGAGGGTGCCCAACAGCTCCCGTACACTCATAGGACGAAGACCTCGTTGTCGTTGGTTGCGACCGCCTCTGCCTGGATTGCGAGCGTCTCGGCCAGGGCGCGATCCATGACTTCACTCTGGAGATGCGCACAGAGCGCATCCAGCGTCGGGTGCTTCCAAACCAGCGACGCCGGGAGCGACAGCCCCAGTCCCGACGCCAACCGGTTGCGCAGCTCGAGCCCCATCAGCGAGTCGAGCCCGAACCCTTGGAGCGGCGCTTCGGCGTCGATGCGCGCGGAGTCGAGCCGGAGCACCCGGCCCAGCTGCTCGCGAACGAACTTCTCCAGCGCCACCCGCGCATCCCGAGGTGTCGCCGTCCGCAGGGCTTCAAGCAGCGCCACATCCCGGGCGGCCTGCGCGCCCTCCCCCGCGCTGGCCGGGACGAGCTCCGACAACCAATGCGAGGACTTCGCTCGCGGATAGAACTCCACCCACTTGCGGAGGTCGAGCGGCATGACCGCCATCTGCGTCACGTCGCCATCCAACAGCCGGCCCAGGATGGCGTTGCCTTCCGCGGGCGTCAGACTGTCGGAGCCCCGCTGAGCCAGGCGCTCTCCCCGGTTGGACTGCGCGGCGGCCAGACCGACCTCGGAGAAAGGTCCCCAGTTGATGCTCAAGCCCGGCAGCCCCAGGCCCCGGCGGTGATGGGCCAGCGCGTCGAGGAAGGCATTGGCCGCCACGTAGTTTCCCTGCCCTGGAGCGCCGAACAGGGAGGCCGCCGACGAGTACAGCACGAAGAAGTCGAGCGGCAGGTCGCGCGTCAGGACATGCAGGTTCCAGCCCCCGAGGACCTTGGGCGCCATCACCCGGCGGAAGCGCTCCACCGTCTGCTGCAACAGGACGCCGTCGTCCAGCACACCCGCCGCGTGGATGACGCCTCGGAGCGGTGCTCCACCCTTGGCGCTCTCCGCGAGGACCCGGGCCAGCTGAGCCCGGTCGGACACATCCGCCGCCATCACCCGCACGCGCGCCCCCGCCGCTTCGAGCGTGGCCACGTCCGCCTGTTGCGCTGGCGTCAACGAGGCGTCACGCCCAAGGAGGACGAGGTGCCGTGCGCCCTGCTCCACCATCCACTTCGCCACCGCGAAGCCCAGTCCTCCCAGGCCACCCGTCACCAGGTACGTCCCATCCACGCGGAGTCGCCGAGCCCCCGTGGCGGGCACCACCACGCGTGCCCCGGGATGTTTCAGGGTGAGCGTGCTCACCTCCTTCACGATGGAGGGCAGGCCCCCGGCCTCGGAGGCGTCCTTCACCTCGCGCCACAGCCGGGCGAACCGGTCGGGCTTTCGGCGCGCGAAGGTGTGCACGTCGACTACGCACCACGCGACGTTCGCATCCCCGGCCGAAGGCGCTTCGGACGTCCCTCTCAGGTCGATGACGCGAGCCCCCTCCGCCAGCACGGCGAGGCTCGGCTCAAGGCCGACAGCGCCCGGCGCGATGACGGCCAGGTCCAGCCCTCGGCCTCCCGTCGCATCCAGCAGCCCCGTGGCGAATGAGGCGTCCGTGGGGTCCACGACGTGGGCGGCGCCGAGCTCCCGCAAGGAGGCTCGCTGCTCATCCGTCGTGGCTTCGGCGAAGACCTCCGCCCCCATGCGCCGTGCCAGCTGGATGGCCGTTCGCCCGAGCCCGCTCGAAGCCCCCAGGACCCATACGCGGTCTCGCTTCTCCAAGCGTCCCAGGTGGAACAGGCCATACCAGACAGGCAGCACAGTCGCTGCCATCGCCGCGGCCTCTTCATGCGACGACGAGGGCGGACGCGGCGCGGTGTGCCCAACGGGCACGCACAGATGTGACCCGAGGCCCGACGTCACGAGCGCGATGCGCTCCTCGCCCACGGTGACGTCCTTCACACCCTCTCCCACCGCCACGATGCGCCCACTGCATGCGGTGGCACCCCCTTCGTCCCAGCGCTCCGGGCTCGACGCCCCGCCGAGCCCCGGACGCGCCGCCACTTCGACTTCGAGTTCGACCTCTCCAGGCCCCGGCGGACGGCGGGCCGCGGACCAGTACTCCTGGCGCCCCTGAGCATCACGCTCGACTCGGAAGGATTGGCCCTCGGCGGGGACGATGGCCTCATGGGAGGCCCTGCCGGGTGTGCCACGAACGATGCGGCCGACATGTCGCCCATCCGGCCGGAGGGAGATTTCCTCCTCCGCATCCGCCACGAGCAGCTCGCGCACCAGCGCGCCGGTGGCGTCCTCGGTGCTCATGACCGCGGACACGTCCACCCGTGTGCACTTCAGCTCGGCGTGCTCCTGCGCGAGCGTGCGCCCCAGGCCCCACAACGGCGCCTGCACGACGTCCGAAGCGGAGCGGCTGTCCGAACCATGGTGGACCCCCTTCGTGACCATCCACAGACGTGGCGGACTCGACAGGCCCATCCGGGAGAGCCCCTGCACGAGGTGCAGCACGCCGCCGCAGCCCATCAACGGGTCCACGTCGCCCGAATCCAGGCCCGTCAGGTGAATCACGCCGCGCGCAGCGGCCCCCTTGCCGAACGTCTCCGCCAGCACCTCATCGAAGGCCATCGGCGACGACGCGTCCACGGTGCGGCGGCCCGGCTTGGAGCCACCCAGGTCGATACGGGTGACTTCGCCCTGGCGCGCGCGGAGCTGTGACTCCACCGTATCCGCCAGCTCGTTGCCATCCGTGATGAGCAACCAACGTCCGCCTGCCTCGGTGCCCTGTGCGGGGAGCTGCTCGACGGAGGGGACATGGCGCCACGCCTGGGCGAAATAAAGGTCCCTGCCCTCCGCATCCGCCACGGGAGCATCCAATTGCTGAACCCGCAGCCCCAGCGCCTCCAGCAACAGCGTGCCGGACGCATCGCGCAGCACGAGGTCGAACTCGTAGACGCCCCGGCGTGTGCCCTCGGGTGTCCGCATCCGGACGTGGCAGAAGCCCTCCGTTGGGGGCGGTGCGTGAAGCCGCAGGTTCTCGAGTGCTACCGGGACGGCGGGCCCCGCGTCCTGCGGCACGTCCTCCGGAGGCACCGCGGCGGACACCAACTGGAAGCAGGCGTCGAGCAACGCGGGATGGATTCGATACGCCGAGGCCCGCGCGACCAATGACTCCGGGAGGCGGAGATGGCCGAGCGCCTCCCCTCGTCCTCGCCAGACCTGCTGCACGCCCTGGAACGCGGGCCCGTAGGCTACGCCGTTGCGTGCCAGCGTCTCGTAATGCGCTGCCTGGGTCACGACGTCGGGGCAGCGCTCGCGGATGGCCTCCAACGATTCGGACGCAAGCCCCGCCTGCCCTGCATCCAAGAGGCGGAGCCTGCCCACGACGTGCGTCATCCACCCCGCCGCTTCCGCCGTCTGGCTCGAAAGCTGAAACGTGAGGGTGCAACCCTGCTCGCCGTGCAGCGCCAGTTGGACGGTGCGCTCCTGGCCCTCGGGCAGGAGCAGCCCCTCCTTGAAGGAGGTGTCGACCAGCTCGTGCGCGGTGCCTCCTGACATCGCATGCGCCGCGGACAGCGCCATCTCCAGATAGGCCGCGCCCGGCACCACCACCGAGCCCGCCACGCGATGGTCCGCGAGGAACGGGGGCTCGCTCGCGCTCAGTGTGGATTCCCAGAAGCGGGTCTCCTGCTGCACGGAGGTCGTGAACGAAGTGCCCAGGAGCGGATGGCCCCCCGAGCGCACGAAGCGGCCTCGCGCTGCACGCGTGGGCCTCAGCTCCAGCCAGTGCCGTTCCCGCTGCCAGGGATACGCCGGCAGTGCGACTCGCCGCCGCTTGTCCGGATGCAGCCGGAGCCAGTCCACGCGGTCCACGCGGGTGGCCAGCGCGCCCAGTGACGCGAGCAGTGACGGCCACTCCTCCTGTTCCCGGAGGAGGCTCGGGACGACCAGGCCTCGGCCGGAGGCGTCGCCTTCCCGCAGCATCGCGTCCACGAAGGGCACCAGGATGGGATGTGGGCTCAGCTCGATGAACAGGACGTTCCCGTCCAGGATGAGACGCTGCACCGCGTCCGCGAACAGCACGGGCTGCCGCAGGTTGCGCACCCAATACGCGGCGCTCAGCTCCCGGCCGTCGATGGGGGCGCCCGTCACCGTCGAGTAGAGCGGCACCGTGCTCCCCGTCGGACGGATGCCAGCCATCCGCTCCAGCAGGTCCTGCCGAAGCGGGTCCATCTGTGGGCTGTGGGATGCCACGTCCACCTTGACCCAACGGCAGAAGACCTCGCGCTTCTCCAGGCGCTCCAACACCTCCTTCAGCGCCGCCGGGTCTCCGGAGAGCACCGTGGCCTTCGGGCCGTTGCTGACGGCGATGGCGATCCGGTCCTCCGCGCCCCGAATCTCCGCCTCGGCCTGTTCGCGCGAGAGGTCCACCACCGCCATGGCGCCCTGACCGCTGACCCGCCGGAGCAACTTGCTGCGCTCACAGATGATGCGCGCGGCGTCGTCCAGCGACAGCGCCCCCGCGACGTGGGCCGCGGCGACCTCGCCCATGCTGTGCCCCACCACCGCGTGCGGCTCCAGGCCCAGTGAGCGCCACACCGCCGCGAGCGACACCTGCAAGGCGAACAGCGTCGGTTGGATGACGTCGATGTCATTCCAGCGCGGCTGCTGACCGGGGTTCGTCAACAGCTCGCGCAGCGACCAGTCCGTGTAGCGGCCCAGTGCATCGTGGCACCGGTCGATGGCCTCACGGAAGGTCGTGTCCTGGGCGTACAGCTGCCGTCCCATGCCGAGCCACTGCGAGCCCTGGCCGGGGAACACGAAGACCACCTTCTGGCTGTTGCTCCGGCGCCCCACGGACAGACCGGGGTGGCTCTCTCCGGCGGCAAACGCGTCGAGCTGCGCGACCAGTTCCTGGGGGGACTTCGCCGCGAGCGCGAGCCGGTGGTCATGGTGCGTGCGGCACAGGGCCGCCGTGTAGCTGAGGTCCGCGAGCGCTCCCACGTCCTCGCGCTTCAGGAACGAGCTCCACGTCCGGGCCAGGTCGGCCAGCGCTGGCGCCGTCTTGGCGGACAGGACGACGAGCTGCGCGGTATCGACCTCGGAAGCGGCGGGCGTGGCCGCGGGCGCGGGGGCTTCCTCCAGCACCACGTGCGCGTTGATGCCACTCAGCCCGAAGGAGCTCACCCCCGCGATGCGCCGTCCCTCGTGGGCCGGCCAGGGGATTCGCTCGACGGGGACACGCGCGGGGATGCGGTCCCATTCCACGTGGGGATTGGGCGTGTGGAAGTGCAGGTGCGGCGGTATCTCCCGGTGCTGGAGCGACAAAATCGTCTTGATGACGCCGGCGATTCCGGCCGCCGGCTCCAGGTGGCCGATGTTCGTCTTCACCGAGCCGATGAAGAAAGGCCGGTCCTCCGGACGTCCCTTGCCCAGCACCGCCCCCAGTGCCCGGAGTTCAATGGGGTCGCCCAGCGGCGTGCCCGTGCCGTGGGCTTCGATGTAGCCCACGAGGGCCGGCGGCACGCGCGCGTTCTCCAGCGCCTTCGACACGACGGCTTGCTGCGACGGTCCGTTGGGCACCGTCAGTCCGCCGCTGGCCCCGTCATGATTGACGGCGGAGCCACGAATCAACGCGAGGATGTCGTCGCCATCGCGCTGCGCGTCCGACAGGCGCTTGAGCACGAGGATGCCGCAGCCCTCCCCGCGCACGTACCCGTCGGCCGCCGCATCGAAGGTCTTGCAGCGGCCGTCGCTCGCGAGCGCCTGCATGCTGCAAAGGCAAATCGTCGTCTCAGGGGACAGGATGAGATTGACGCCGCCCGCGAGCGCGAGGTTGGACTCGCCGCGCCGGAGGCTCTCGCAGGCCAGGTGGAGCGACACCAGGGACGACGAGCACGCCGTGTCGACCGGCATGCACGGCCCCTGCAGGCCCAGCACGTAGGAGATTCGCCCCGGGACGAAGCTGTAGCCGTTGCCCGTCGCCATGTACCCGTCGAAGCGGGTCGCGTCGTCTTCCTTGAGCAGGCGCGCCATGTAGTCGCTGGACATCACGCCCATGAAGACGCCCGTCCTGCTGCCCATGAGCTGACCCGGCGCCACGCCCGCGTTCTCCAGGGCCTCCCACGCCACTTCCAGGGCGATGCGCTGCTGCGGGTCCAGGCTCGCCGCTTCGCGCGGCGCGATGCCGAAGAACTCAGCGTCGAAGTGCTCCACGTCATCGAGGAAGCCACCGCGGGTGCCGTACATCTTCCCCGGCATCCCGCGCGTCGCGTCGAAGTAGCCCTGCACGTCCCAGCGGGACTCGGGCACCTCGCGCAGCGCATCCACGCCGTCTCGAAGGATCCGCCAGTAAGACGGTCCATCGACGGCGCCACCGGGGAAACGGCAACCCATGCCGATGACGGCGATGGGCTCGGTCCGGGCGCGTTCCACCGCATCGAGGCGGGCTTGCATCTTCTCCACGAGCAAAGCGGCGCGCTGCAACGCGGAGGGCTCAGCTGACTTTGGCGAGTGACTCATGTTCCTTCTTCCATCAGTGCGGCGAGCTTCGCTTCGAGCGAGGCGGCAAGCTCATCCGGCGACAGCTCCATGATTCGATCGAGAAGCGCCGTGTCCTGAGCCGCTCCCTGTCCTTCCTCGGCCGGCTGCGCCTCCTGGCCGAAGACTTCGCCCAGCAGGTAGGCCGCGATGGCCTCCGCCGTCGGGTAGTCGAAGACGAGCGTCGAAGGCAGCGACGCACCGACGGTCTTCTGCAGCCGGTTGCGCAGCTCCAGCGCCATCAACGAATCCATGCCCACTTCGAACAGCCGCTGCCGTGGCTCCAGCGGCGTGGATGCATCCAGGCCGAGCACCCTCACCGCCGCATCCAAGACGTGCTCCAGCAGCAGCGCCATGCGCTGTCGGGGTTCCGCGGTGTCGAGCCGGCGCCGCAACTCCGAGGCCGACGGGCCGTCCGCCTCGGACTCGGCACGCACCTGCCCTGCCACGTCGGCGAGCAGCGTGGGCGCCGCCCCCCGGGGGAACTGCGCCAGGTAGCGCGACCACTGCACCTGCAACAGCGTGAGTTGCGGCTGCGCACGGCTGAAGGCCTTGCCGAAGGCCTCCAGCGCCTCGGCCGGGGTGAAGGCCTCCACCCCTTGCGCCTGGTAGCGGGACGCGAGCTCCGCGGCCATGCCCACCTCGGCCCAGGGCCCCCAGTTGATGCTCAGCGCCGGAAGTCCCAGGGCATGTCGGTGATGCGCCAGCGCGTCCAGGAAGGCATTGGCCGCCGCGTAGCTTCCCTGCCCCGGCGCGCCCAGCAGGGACGACGCCGACGAGTACAGGACGAAGAAGTCGAGCGGCTTGCCCTGCGTCAGCGTGTGCAGATGCCACGCCCCGTCCACCTTGGGCGCGAGCACTCGGGTGAACCGCTTCCAGTCCTGTTGCAGGAGGACGCCGTCATCCAGCACGCCCGCCGCGTGGACCACGCCGCGCAGAGGCGCCAGCTTCTCCGCTTCATCCAAGGTGCGACGGACGTCCTCCTGCTTCGACACGTCCTCCTGGAGCACGAGCACCCTCGCGCCCGCCGTCTCCAGCGCGCGGATGGCCTCTTGCGCTTCCGGCCTGGGTCCGCCACGCCCGATGAGCACCAGGTTCCTGGCGCCCTGCTCCACCATCCACCCGGCCAGCGCGAGGCCCAGGCCGCCAAGCCCGCCCGTGAGCAGGTAGCTCGCCTCGGGGCTCAGGCGCGGCAACTCCGCCCGCGCCACGTCCCGCGAGGCGCGAAGGCGGGCCACGTGCCGTTGCCCTTCGCGAATCACCACCTGCCGCTCACCGTCGGTGGCGCCCAGCTCGCGCCAGATGGCGGCGGCCGCGTCACCCGGTCCAGAGGGCTCCAGGTCGATGAGCGCGCCAGCCAGCTCGGGGTGCTCCTGCGAGAAGACGGCGCCCAGGCCCCAGAGGGGGACCTGCTCCATCGCCAGCTGCGTGGGGCGCGTGTCGAGCGCGCGAGCGCCCCGCGTCACCCACCAGATGCGCGCGGTGAAGGCGGAGTTCGCCAGGGCCTGGGCCAGGGACAGCGCGCTGCCCGCCCCCAGTTGGTGCGCCTCTCGCAGGGCATCCACATCCTCGCCACCGGGCCCACGCAGCGCCCAGAGGTGGACGATGCCGCCCAGGGACTCGCCGGGAAGCACCGCCTCCTGGAGCAGCCGCGCGTAGTCCTCGGGCCGCTGGGCATCCAGCGTGAAGCGCCCTTCACCATGACGGACGAACGCCGCTCCCGGTTGGACCAACACCGGGCGGCCGCCTTGCTTCAGGATGCGCTCCGCGAGCGCCTCCGCGGTGCCCGAGGTATCGGCGAGCACAATCCAGCAGCCGGCTTCGGGCGAGGCCTCGGGCACGGGCTGCGGCTTCCAGCCCAGCTCGTAGAGGGAGTCCCGCTGGCCGTGGCGCAGCACCGCCATCAGGGCCTCTCGCGGCGCTCGCTTGTGCTTCAGCCCCTCAATCTCGATGAGCACCTGACCATCCGCGTCGACCACCAGGACGTCGCCGGTGATGACCTCGCCCACCGCCTCCTCCGCGTCCCGCCGCACGGCGTAGGCCCAGACGGAGCCGGTCGGCTGCGCGTGGAAGCAGAAGCGATCCACGGAGATGGGGACGTAGACGGTGCTCAGCATCGCGTCCTCGCGGATGAGGTCCGTTCCCATCGCCTGCAGGAACGAGTCGACCAGCCCCGGGTGGACGTACAGGCTCCGGTCATCCAGGTCCGTGGGCAGGCGCATCTGACACAGCGCCTCGCGGCCCCCACTGTGGATGCGCTCAATCCAGCGGAACGCGTGCCCCAGGTTGAAGCCGATGTCCCAGTTGCGCTCGTAGAGCCCTCCGTCGAGCTGACGCGCGCAGCGGGCCTCGATGTCCTTCCGCGAGAGGGGCGCGGGGCGTGCGGGGCCGTCTCCCACCACCAGCGTTCCCGTGCCATTCAGCAGCCATCCCTCGGTCTCCTCGTCGGCGGTGGCGGAGAGGCTGTAGAGCTCGAAGTCGTACCGGCCCTGTCCCTTGGGCGCGAGCACGAGCTGGACGAGCTGCTCCTCGTCGTCCGCGAGCACGATGGGCTGAGAGAAGACGCACTTCTCGATGGTGTACGGCCCCGCTCCGAACGACTGCGCCGCCGTCGCGATGATGCGCGCGATGTGACACGAGCCGGGCACGACGATGGTGCCGTAGAGCCGGTGGTCCTCCAGGAACGGCAGCGACTGCGCGCTGTAGCGTCCCTCGAAGACCAGCGACTTGCTCAAGGGCGAGCGCACCCGCCGACCGACGAGCGCCTGCGCGGTGGTGAGCGTGGAGGCCGTGCGGGGCGTCTTGGGGGCCTCCAGCCAGTGTCGCTGGTGCTGCCACGGGTAGACGGGCAGCGCGACACGGGCGCGGCGGCGCTCGCCATTCAGCGAGCTCCAATCCACCTCCACGCCCTGGGTGTAGAGCGCGGCCAGGCTGGAGAGAATCTGCGCCTGCTCGGGCTGTCCCTTGCGCAGCGACGGCAGCCAGGTGCCCGCGTCGTCCCCAAGGCCCTTGAGCGCCATGCCCATGAGCGTCGGATGCGGGCCGACCTCGACGAAGACGGTTCCCCCCAATGCCCGCAGCGCCTTGAGGCCGTCGTGGAAACGCACGGCCTCTCGGACGTGGCGGCGGAAGTACCCGGCGTCGAGCACCGTGCCCTCCTCGAGCACCTGCCCCGTGACATTGGACGCCACGTGGATGCGCGGCGCCCGGAAGGTGAGGTGTCCCGCCGCCATCTCGAACGCATCCAGCATCGGCTCCATCAGCGGCGAGTGGAACGCGTGGGACACGGTGAGCCGCCGGGCCTTGAGGCCCTGCGCCTGGAACGCGGAGGAGAGGGCCTCCACTGCCTCACGCTCGCCCGCGATGACGGTGTCCGCGGGCCCATTGATCGCGGCAATCGACACCCGGTCCGCGTACGGAGTCAGCGCTTGCGCGACGACCGCCTCGCTCGCCGTGATGGACACCATCTCCCCATTGCGAGGCAGCTCTTGCATGAGCCGCGCGCGCCTGGTGATGAGCCGGAGCGCATCCTCGAGTTCCAGCACCCCCGCTACACACGCGGCCACGTACTCACCCACGCTGTGCCCCAGCACCGCCCAGGGCTCGACGCCCCAGGAGCGCCACAGCTCGGCCAGGGCGTACTCCAGCGCGAAGAGCGCCGGCTGCGTGTACCCGGTGTCGTCGATGCGCGCGTCCGCCCCGTGCATCACGGAGAGGAGCGAGTCGCTCCACTCCCCCTCGAGCAGGGCATTGCACCGGTCCAGGGCCGCGCGGAAGACAGGCTCCGTTTCGTACAACTCACGGCCCATGCCCGCGTACTGCGCGCCCTGTCCCGTGAAGACGAAGACGACCTTGGGCGCCTCGCCCTCGAAGCGGTGCTGGGCCAGCCGGGGGACTTCCTCCCCTCGGGCGAAAGCCTGCAGCCGCTCCCGGGCCTGCTCCGCCGTCTCCACCACGAGCGCCATGCGGTGAGAGAACGACGTGCGCTGCGTGTTCGCCGCGTGGGCGACATCCGCGAGCGACAGCTCCGGCCGTTGAGCGATGTGCTCCCCGACTCGGACCGCGAGCTGCGCGAGCGCCCCCTTCGTCTTCGCCGACAGCGCGAGCACCTGCGCGCCGCGCTCGGCCTGCGCCTTGACGGGCTCCGGCCGAGGCGCCTCCTCCACGAGGATGTGCGCGTTGGTGCCGCTCAAGCCGAAGGCGCTGATGCCGGCGATTCGTGGGCGCGTCCGCTCCGGCCAGGCGGTGACTTGCGTCGGGATGTCCAGCGGGAAGCCATTCAGCTCGATGTGCGAGTTGAGCTTCTTGAGGTGCAGGTGCGGCGGAATCACGCCGTGCCGGTGCGCCAGGACGACCTTGATGAGCCCGGCGATGCCCGCCGCGGCCTCCAGGTGACCAATGCTGGTCTTCACCGAGCCCATCAGCAACCGCTGCTCGGGCGTGCGTCCCTCGCCGAGCACGTTGGCCACGGCGCGGACCTCAATGGGGTCACCGAGCGACGTGCCCGTGCCGTGCGCCTCAATGTAGTCCACCTCCGAGGGCGCGACGTTCGCGTTGGCCAGGGCGGCGCGGAGGACCTGCTGCTGGGCATCCCCGTTCGGCACGGTGAGCGCGCTGCTCGGACCATCGTGATTGACGGCCGAGCCACGGATGACGGCGAGGATGTCATCGCCATCCCGCTTCGCGTCCGACAGGCGCTTGAGGACGACCATGCCGCAGCCTTCGCTGCGCACGTAGCCGTCGGCGGATTCGTCGAACGTCTTGCACCGTCCGTCCGCAGACAGGGCCCGGAGTTGCGCCAGGTAGATGGTGGAGTGCGGCGCGAGCGTCATGTTGACGCCACCCGCCAGCGCCAGGTTCGCCTCGCCACCACGCAGGGCCTGGCAGGCGAGGTGCACGGCCACCAGTGACGACGAGCACGCCGTGTTGAGGCTCATCGCCGGCCCCTGGAAGCGGAGCAGGTAGGCCAGCCGGCCCGCGGCGAAGCTCGCGTCGTTGCCGGTGGCGATATAGGCGTCACCCGCCGCCGACGCGCTCCCCACGCCGTTGAGCATCGCGTACTCGTTGCTGCCGATGCCGACGAACACCCCCGTCTTGGTGTTGGCCAGCCGCGCGGGCGCGAGTCCCGCGTGCTCCAACGACTCCCAGGCGACCTCCAGCAGCAGACGCTGCTGTGGGTCCATGTTCGAGGCCTCGCGAGGCGCAATCCCGAAGAACTGGGCGTCGAACTGGTCGGCGTCGTCCAGGAAGCCGCCCCAGCGCGTGTACGTCTTGCCAGGGACGCCCGGCCGCGCGTCGTAGTAGTCGTCTACCTTCCAGCGCGAGGCGGGGACCTCGCGGATGGCATCCACGCCGCCCTCCAGCAGCTTCCAGAAAGCGTCCGGGCCAGAGGCCTGCGGGACACGGCAACCGATGCCGATGATGGCAATGGGCTCCGTCGCGTTGCTGACGACGCGGCTTGCCTCCTCCTTCGCCTCCACCTCCAGCCGGAGCACGTCCTTCAGCAGATACGTGGAGAGGGCCAGGACGGTCGGACGGTCGAAGGCGATGGTGGACGGGACCTGGACACCGAAGCGCGCCACCAGCCGGCGACGCAGCTCCACGGCGGTGATGGAGTCCATGCCTGTGTCGAAGAAGCCCTGCTCCAGCTTCACCGCCGCGCTGGAGGCGAAGCCCAGCACTCGGGATACCTCCTCACGCACCCACGACGTCACCAGCTCCTTGCGCCGCGCGGGCGTGGCGTTGCGCAACTGCGCCAGCGCCTCGCTGCCGTCCACCGGTGCCACCGGCGTAGGCATGGCGGGAGCACCGAGCCCTTCGAGGAGCGGCCGGGGCGCCCGCGACTCGTACACGGACTTGAAGAGGCTCCAGTCAATCTGCGCCACGCTCCGCTGCGTCACGTCCATGGCGAGCAGCGCTCCGAGCAACTGGAGCCCGCCCTCCACGGTGACACCGCGCACGCCGATGCGCTCGAACCAGCGCAGTCCTTCCTCGGCGACCATGCCTTCGGCCGCCCACGGACCCCAGTTGATGCTCAGTGCATGCTGGCCCCGCGCGCGGCGGTGGTGCGCCAGCGCGTCGAGGAACTGGTTACCCGCGGCGTAATGGGCCATCTGCGCCGAGCCCCACACGGCCGAGCCCGACGAGAAGTAGACGGTGAAGTCCAGGTCCAGCCCCTGCGTGAGCTGGTGCAACACCCAGCCACCCGCCACCTTCGGGCGCAGGATGGAGGCGAGCGCCGCCTCGTCCATGGCCTCCAGCGATACCTGCGTGGAGACTCCCGCGGCGTGAACGACGCCCTTCAGCGGAGCGGGTCCCCGCTGGACGGCGTCGATGACCTCCGACATGCGCGCCGCATCCGCCACATCCGCGCTGAGGGCGTGGACGACGGCGCCCTCCGCTTCCATGGCCTCGATGGCGGAGACCTGCCGGCCCACATCACTGTCGCGGGGAATGGCGGCCCACGCATCGCGGCTCGGCAGCCCCTTCCGGCCCAGCAGCACGAGGTGCCGCGCGCCCTGGGAGACGAGCCAGCGTGCCACGTGGAGTCCCAATCCGCCCAGGCCCCCCGTGACGAGGTACGTCGCATCCGCGCGAAGCGTGAGGCGGGCATCGCCAACCGCAGGCGCCGAGGGAACCAGCCGCGCCACGTAACGGGTGCCATCACGGAGCGCCGCCTGGTCCTCGCCATCCGCTCCGGACAGCTCGCGCCACAGCGCTTCCACCTCCCCCTCCGGCGCGGCGGGGTCCAGGTCCAGCAGGCCGCCCCAGACCTCCGGGTGCTCCAGCGCCAGGACACGGCCCAGGCCCCACAGCGGCGCCTGTACGGGCGAGCCGCTCGTGACGCTGCCCACCGGCTGGGTCCCCCGCGTGCACAGCCACAACCGGGCACCGCTCGCGGACGGTGACTTCACCAGCGCCTGCACCAGCCGCAGCGCCGCGTGGACGCCTCGTTTCTGCGCGGACTCCACCTCCACGAGTGGGGGCTCCGCGCCGGACACGGTATCCGCGCCCCACAGGTGCACCACGGCCTTCACGGGGCCCACGTCCTGGAGCAATTGCGCGTAGTGCTCCGCGTTGTCCGGGTGGAGGGACCGCACCTTCTGGCCTTCGACGGCCGCGACCTCCCCGGGAACGACCAGCCAGCACGGTTCGCCCAGGGCTTGCAGATGGGCCGCCAGCGCGGCACCAACGCCCTCACGGTTCCCGAAGACGAGCCAGGCTCCCTCGCCCCTGGGCGCACGCAGCGAAGGCGCCCCCCGCTCACGCGCGTGCCAGGTGATGTCGTAGACCCAGCTACCCGGACTTTGGACACGCGACGTGTCCGAGCTCCGGGCCACGGGGGCCCGGGTCAGCGCCTTCACGGGGGCATCGTCAATCCAGTACCGCGAGCGCTGCCACGGGTAGAGCGGCAGCGACGCGAGACGACCGCCATCCGGGAAGAGCCGACTCCACTCCACGGGGTAGCCCTTCACATGGAGCCCGCCCAGCGCTCCCAGCATCACCATCTGGCCAGCCCGCCCCTTGCGCAGCGACGGCACCACCGCGCCTTCCAACTCACGGCGTCCCAGCGCCTGCGTCACGTACCGGCCGAGCGCGGGCTGCGGCCCCAACTCGACGAAGAACCGGTGCCCTTGTTCCAGCAGCGCTTCCACCGCCGCTGAGAACCGCACGGGCTCTCCGACGTTGCGCGCCCAGTACGCCGCGTCGAGCGCCGTGCCGTCGATGGCCTCGCCACTCACCGTGGAGAACATCGGGACGGACGTCGGCCGCGCTTCGATGTGCCCCAGGACCTGGGTCAGCTCGGCCTGGAGCGGTGCCATCTGGTGGCTGTGGAAGGCGTAGTTGACGCCCAGGTCCCTCGTGGCGACACCTCGCGCACGCAGTGTTTCGAGCACCGCTCCGAGCGCCGCCGGCTCACCCGACAAGACGACGCTCCGAGCGTCGTTGATGGCACCTACCGACAGCCGGCCCGCGTAGGGCGCCAGCTCGCGCTGAGCCTCGTCGGGCGACAGCTCGACGGAGGCCATGCGGCCCTGCCCCGTCGCCTTCTGCATGATGCGGCTGCGGTGCGCCACCAGCCGAGCGGCCTCGGACAGGCTCAGCGCTCCAGCCACATGCGCCGCGGCCACCTCGCCCACGCTGTGCCCCACGACCGCGGACGGGACGACGCCCAGGGCACGCCATGCGGCCGCGAGCGCGACCTGGATGGCGAAGATGGCGGGCTGGGCCACCTCCGTCTCCTCCAGACGGGACTCGGGCCCGTCCGCCATCAGCGCGTCGATGATGGAGTTCCGGGTGTGCGGAGCCAGCGCCGTGTCCACGTCACGCATCGCGGCGGCGAAGTCTCCGTTGCTCGCGAAGAGGTCACGCCCCATGCCCTGCCACTGGGAGCCCTGGCCTCCGAAGACGAACACCACCTGTTCCCGGCGCCCCTCCGCGACGCCCGTCGTCAGGTACGGCGGTGCCCCGCCTTCGAGGAACGCCAGGAGCTGCTCGCCCCACTCCGCCGCCGTATGACCGGCCACCGCCAGCCGGTGTTCGTGGGGGTTGCGCCGCAGCGCCGCGGTGTAGGCCAGGTCTTCGAGACGCGGCGCCACATCCCCAGGTTGAGCCAGGAGTGCGTGGTACGAGCGAACCAGGGCTCGCAGCGCGCCCTCACTCCTCGCGGACAGCGTGAGCAGCCGCGCGGCGGTCTGGGTGGCCTCGGGCACGGGCGAAGACGCGGGGGCCTCTTCGACAATCACGTGCGCGTTCGTCCCGCTGATGCCGAAGGAGCTCACCGCCGCGTAACGGCGCCGCTGGGAGACGGGCCACGGCTGTTGCTGCGTCGGGATGGCGAAGGGCGTGTCCTCGATGGAGATGCGAGGGTTGAGCGCCTTGAAGTGCAGGTGCTTCGGAATGGCCTCATGCCGGAGCGCGAGGAGCACCTTGATGAGGCCCGCCATGCCGGCCGCTGCCTCCAGATGACCGATGTTCGTCTTCGCGGAGCCGAGGAAGCAGCGCGAGTCATCCTCGCGCTGGTGGCCATACGTCTCCCGAAGGGCCTCCACCTCTATCGGGTCGCCGAGCGGCGTGCCGGTGCCGTGGGCTTCGATGTAGCCAATGTCCTTGGGCGACACCCGGGCCGCTGTCAGTGCCTCGCGAATCAGGGCCTGCTGAGACAGGACGTTGGGCGTCGTCAGGCCGGTGGAGCCGCCATCCTGGTTCACCGCCGATGCGCGAATCACGCCCAGGACGTTGTCTCCGCTGGCCAGCGCATCGGAGAGCCGCTTCAGCACCACGACGCCGCAGCCCTCACCCCGAACGAAGCCATTCGCCCGCGAGTCGAAGGTCCGGCAGCGCCCATCCGGCGACAGCGCCGTCAGCTTGGAGAGCCAGGAGCTGGGCCGCTGCGACAGGAGCAGGTTGACGCCGCCCACGAGCGCCGCGTCGCACTCGCGGTTGCGCAGACTCTGGCCAGCCAGGTGCAGGGCCACCAGCGAGGACGAACAAGCCGTGTCCACCGACATGGCCGGCCCCCGCAGGTCCAGCAGGTACGAGAGCCGCCCGGCGATCACGCTGTTGGAGCAGCCGATGACGGAGTAGACGTCGCCCTCCACGTCGCGCTCCGCCTGGAGCATCGCGTAGTCATTGCCGCAGACGCCGACGAAGACGCCCGTCCGAGTGCCCGACAAGCGCGCCTTCGGCAGTCCCGCGTCCTCCAGCGACTCCCACGCGACCTCGAGCAGCAAGCGCTGCTGCGGGTCCATTGCCACCGCTTCGCGTGGCGCAATCCCGAAGAACTCCGGGTCGAAGCCATCCACCCGGTCCAGGAAACCACCCCAGCGCGTGCCCTTGTGCTCCGCCGCGTCCGTGCTGCTCTTCCAGCGGTCGGCGGGCACCTCGCGGACTGCGTCCACGCCTTCACTCAGCAGCCGCCAGTACGCCTCTGGGTCATTCGCGCCGCCCGGGAAGCGGCAGCCCATGCCGACAATGGCGAGCAGCTCGTGGCCCTGCGCCGTCGTCCCCACCGCCGGAACAGCCTGCGCCTCCTTCGCCACCGGACGCACCGTGACGCGCGACTCGGCGTCGAGGACGGGCTCCAGTTTTCCGAACAGGTGCGCCGTCAGCGTCTGCACCGTGGGATAGGCATAGGCCAGCGTCGCGGACAGCGTGAGCTTCAGCCCGGACTCTAGCCGGTTGCGCAGCTCCAGCCCGGTCAGGCTGTCCATTCCGAGGTCGCCAAACGGCTGCTCGGGGTCGATGCGCGCCGGCTCCATGCGGAGGATGCGTCCCAGTTGCTCGCGCAGGTAGCCCTCCAGCAATCCCCGCCGCTGGGAAGGCTCCGCCGCCGCGAGCATCTCCCGCGCGGTCCCCTTGCGCGAAGCCGGCGTGCTCACCCGTTCCTGCATCAACGCGGAGAGGAAGGGCGACTGCGCCGCGCTCAGGTAGAACTCGCGCCACTGTCGCAGGTCGAGCGGCACCACGGCCACCTGCGCGGCCTCCTTCGCCAGCAGGCGCCCCAGCGCATCCAGGGCTTGTGCTGGCGGCATGTTGCCCACGCCGCGCAAGGCCAGGCGGTCGCCCCGGTTCGTCGCCACCGCGGCCAGGCCCACTTCGGCCCAGGGGCCCCAGTTGACGCTCAACGCGGGGAGTCCCGCCGCACGCCGGTGGTGCGCGAGCACATCCATGAAGGCGTTGGCCGCCGCGTAGTTTCCCTGCCCCGGCGATCCGAGCATCGACGCGGCGGAAGAGAACATCACGAAGAAGTCCAACGGCCGGCCCAGCGTCTGGGCATGCAGGTTCCACGCGCCCTGGACCTTCGGCGCCAG
This sequence comes from Myxococcus virescens, assembly GCF_900101905.1. Taxonomy (NCBI): domain Bacteria; kingdom Pseudomonadati; phylum Myxococcota; class Myxococcia; order Myxococcales; family Myxococcaceae; genus Myxococcus; species Myxococcus virescens. Next base: position 80,083 of record NZ_FNAJ01000016.1, read on the forward strand.
CACCGTGCGGAGCCGCTCCGCGTCGAGCTGCGCGAGCACACCGTCGGCGATGACACCCGCCGCATGGACGATGCCGCGCAGCGGCGGCAGCTCCGCATCCATCGAAGCCAACAGGCGCGTCACGTCGTCGGCGCGAGTGACGTCCGCCGCGTAGACGCGCACCTCGGCGCCGCTCGCCCGAAGTTCGCCCAGCGTCCGGTTCGCCTCGCCGGCGGGCGCGCTCCGGCCGGTGAGCGCCAGGTGCCGGGCGCCCCGCCGAATGAGCCACTTCGCCACTTCCAGGCCGAGCCCGCCCAGGCCGCCGGTGATGAGGTACGTCCCCTCCGTCGAGAGCTCACGGGGCTCCGTCGTCTTCCCACCAGCGACACCCCGACCCAACCGGGCGACGTGGCGCTGACTTCCGCGCAACGCAATCCGGTCCTCCGCGCTGTCCGCGAGGAGTTCCGCGGCCAGCGACGTGACTTCCTCCGGGGACGGCTGCGCGCTCAGGTCCACATGGGCGCAGCGCAGCTCCGGGTGCTCATGGGTGATGACTGCCGCGAGGCCCGCGAGAGGAGCAGCCGCCGAAGCACCCGGCGCCGAATCCCGGACGGGGACGTGCAGACCTGACGTCACCAGCCACAGACGAGGTGCGTCGCGCCAGCCCCGTTGTGCCCACGCCTGGAGCAGGGACACGACGCTGGTCCCGCACAGCGTCACGGCCTGCTCGAAGGTCTCTGGCTCCGCCACGCTGGGCGCCACGTCGAGCCCGTACAGGTGCACCATGCCCTTACACGGTGACTTCTCGCTGAAGGCGTCTCGGAGGAGCGCCTGGAAGTCCTCCAGACGCGACGGGTTGACGCGGTAGTGGTCTTCGGAGAGCCGTGCGTAGCCAGCCCCCGCCTCCACCACGACGCTGACCTCGGCGTGCTCCGCGAACTGCCGGGCCAAGGACTGTCCGACGCCACGCGCATCCGCGAAGACGAGCCACCGGCCCGCCCCCCGCCCAGCCACGGCATCCTCCCGAGCCACACGAGGCTGCGGCTGCCACTGGACGGAGTACATCCAGCGGTCCACTTCATCGCCGGGCTGGCTGCCTGCGGAGACCTTCTTGCAGACCAGCCGTCGCACCTCGGCCACCACCCGGCCCTGGTCATCCAGGAGGGTGACGTCGCACTCGATGGCGCTCGCCCCCGAAGCGGCCCCATTGACGATGCGGACGTGACTCCAAAGCGCGGCCTCCGCCGGGGCCAGGGCGCGCAGCCGGGAGAAGGACGAAGGGACATACACGCCGCCTTCGCCGTCCACGCCGCCCAACGCCGCCGCCAGGACCTGGAAGCAACCGTCCAGCAATGCGGGGTGCAGGCTGTACCGGGCGTCCTCCGCCGTCCGCTCGCCCGCGAGCTGCACGCGGCCCAGTGCCTCACCCTCCGCGCGGTAGAGCTCCGTGACGACGCGGTAGCTGGGGCCATAGTCCAGGCCGATGTCGCGAAGGCCCTGGTAGTGCGCCTCCACCGACACCGGGGTACTCAGCCGCGCACGCAACGCCTCCAGCCCGGCGGGCTCCGCGATGGCCGAGTCGCCCTGGCGGAGGGTGCCTTCCGCGTGGAGCGTCCAGTTCAACTCATCTGACGGCGTCTCCCGCAGCACGGGCGCGCTGAAGAGCCGGAACGCGTGCGGACCTGAACGCTCCGTGGAGAGCCACAGCTGGAGCACCCGTTCCTCGTCCTCCGGGAACGCCATGAGCGCGCTGAAGCTCACCTCCTCCAGGGATACGGGCCCCCCCAGCGTCTGGCTGGCCGCGCTCAGCGCCATGTCAGCCATGGCCGCCGCGGGCAAGGCGGGCACGCCCTGGACGCGATGCTCCGACAGCAGCGGGAAGTGCTTCGGGCCCAGTTGCACCTGCCACAGCCGGGAGACATCTCCCTGCGCGGACAGGTCGATGCGCTCACCGATGAGCGGATGCCCAGAGGTGGACCTCCGCGTCCGCGCCTCACGGGACACGGGCTCCATCCAGAAGCGCTCGCGCTGCCAGGGGTACGTGGGCAGCGGCACGAGCTGGCCCTTGCTCGGGTACAGCCGGCTCCACGCGACGCGGTGGCCCGTCGCGTAGAGGGCGCCCAGCGAGGACAGCATCGTGTGCCGTTCGTCCGCTCCACGCCGCAGGGACGCCAGCACCACGCCCTCCGCGTCCGCGGCGCCCAGGGTCTGCTCGACGGCCGGGAGCAGCACGGGGTGCGGACTCACCTCGATGAACACGGAGTGCTCGCTCGCCAGGAGCCGCCGTGTCGCGGCCTCGAAGCGCACCGGGAGGCGGAGGTTGTTGCCCCAGTGGGCGGCGTCCAGCTTCGCGCCATCCAGGAACTCACCCGTCACGGTGGAGCAGACGGGCACCTGTGCGGCACGCGGGGAGATGCGCGCCACGCGGCCCTCCAGCTCGCGGCTGATGACCTCCACCAACGGCGTATGCGACGGCACGTCCATCTTCACCCAGCGGGTGAAGACACCGCGCTGCCCCAGCGCCGCGACTGCTTCCTGGACCGCTTCCGGCTCCCCCGACAGCACCTGCGACCGGGGGCCATTCAGTCCGCCCAGCCAGAGCTTGCCGCTCCAGGGACGGATGGCCTCCTCTGCCTCCTCCACCGACAGCTCGACCAGCGCCATGGTCGCGCCTCGGCCCCCCAGGCTCCGCATCAGCTTGCTGCGGTGGCATATGATGAGGCAGGCATCCTCCAGGCTCAGCGCGCCAGCGACGTGCGCGGCGACGACCTCGCCCATGCTGTGCCCCATCACCGCGTCGGGCTCGATGCCCCACGAGCGCCACAGGGCGGTCAGCGCCACCTCGACGGCGAAGAGGACCGGCTGGTTGATGTCAATCTCCGCCAGGCGCGAGCGCTGCTCGTCCGCGGCGATTTCGTCGAGCACGCTCCAGCCCAGATGGGGCCGCAGCGCCAGGTCCACCTGGACGAGCGCGTCCCGGAACACCGGCTCCTGCTCCATCAGTGCCCGGCCCATGCCTGCCCGCTGCGCGCCCTGCCCCGGGTAGACGAAGACGAGCTTCCGGCGCGCGCCGAACGCCTTGCGGCCCGTCCAGGTGCCCTCGGGCAGCTCGCCTCGCGCGAAGGCCCGGAGCCGCTCCGCCGTGCGCTCGGGAGCGTCCGCCAGCACCGTGAGCCGATGGGTGTGATGCGTGCGATGGGATGATGCCGTGTAGCAGACGTCAGAGAGGCTCGCCGCCCCACCCCGGCCCAGGCGCTCAGCATGACGCGCCGCGAGGGACTGGAGGGCTTCACGGCTACGCGCGGACAGGGGCAGCAGCTCCGGCCGCTGTGGCAGCGCCTCCTTCGCCGCCGGAGCGGGCGCCTCTTCGAGGATGACGTGGGCGTTGGTGCCGCTGATGCCGAACGAGCTGATGCCCGCGCGGCGGGGCTGTCCGGCGGCCGTCTCCCACGGGGTGAGCCGCGTGGGGATGGTGAGCGCGCTGCCCTCCATCTGGATGCGCGGGTTCACCTGCTTGAGATGCAGGTGCGCCGGGATGCGCTGGTGACGCATCGCGAGGACGACCTTCATGATGCCCGCCACGCCCGCCGCGGACTCCAGGTGTCCCAGGTTCGTCTTCACCGAACCGATGCCACACACGCCACCATCCGCGCGAGGCGCGCCGTACGTCTCACGCAGCGCCTCCACCTCGATGGGGTCACCGATGGGCGTCCCGGTGCCGTGCGCCTCCACGTAGCTCACCTGCTCTGGCTTCAGCCCCGCGCTGTCCAACGCCTGGCGGATGAGGGCCTGCTGCGAGAGCACGTTGGGCGTGGTGAGCCCGGTCGACTTGCCATCCTGGTTGATGGCCGAGCCGCGAATCGTCGCCAGGATGTGGTCGCCGTCCGCGAGCGCATCCGACAGCCGCTTCAGCACGACGATGCCGCAACCCTCGCCACGGGTGAAGCCGTTGGCGGAGGCGTCGAACGCCTTGCTCCGGCCGTCCGGCGCGAGCGCCTGGAGCTTGGCCACGAGCTGCACGGACTGCGGCGAGAGAATCAGGTTCACGCCACCAGCGAGCGCCATGTTGCACTCGCGCGCCCGCAGGCTCTGGCAAGCCAGGTGGAGCGACACGAGCGAGGATGAGCACGCCGTGTCCACCACCAGGCTCGGGCCCTGGAAATTGAAGAGATAGGACAGGCGGCCGGAGAGGACACTGGCGGCAACGCCCGTGGCGCTGAACGCGTCCCCTGTCTCCGGCTGCTCCACCTGCATGCAGTGGTAGTCGTCGTTGCAGGCGCCGATGAAGACGCCGCTGCGGCTGCCCGACAGCTTGTCGACGTCCAGGCCCGCGTCCTCGAGCGCCTCCCACGCCACCTCCAGCAGCAGGCGCTGCTGGGGGTCCATCCGCACGGCCTCGCGGGGGGAGATGCCGAAGAAGCCCGGGTCGAAGCCGTCGACCGCGTCCAGGTAGCCGCCCCAGCGCATCGCGCCTTCCGTGAGGCCGGAGACGTCCTCCCGAGGCCAACGGTCGAGCGGAATCTCCCGCACGGCGTCGACGCCCCCTTCGAGCAGACGCCAGTACGCCTCCACGTCGTCCGCCTTCGGGAAGCGGCACGCCATGCCCACGATGGCGATGGGCTCCTTCGCGGCGCCCTCCACGGCATTCAGCCGCGACTGCATCTTCTCCAGCGCCACCAGCATGCGCTTGGCGGGAGACAGCTCGTTCGACTCGTCAGTGCGATTTGCCATGTTGGAATCTCTTCAATCGGCCAGCGCGGCGAGCTTCTCCGCGAGCAGCGCCTCGGCTTCGTCGTCCGAGAGTTGCTTGACGTTGTTGACGATCGCGGCTTCGAGCGCGGCGGCTTCATCCCGCGGCGGCTCCGCCTGGGTCGTGATGGGAAGTTGCAGTTGTTCAGCCAGGTGCACGACGAGCGCCGCCACCGTCGGGTGCCGCCAGACCAGCGTCGCGGGGAGCCTCAGGCCCAGGCTGGCTTCGAGCCGGTTGCGAATCTCCAGCCCCATCAGGGAATCCAACCCCATGTTGCCCAGGGGCTCCTGCGGGTCGATTCGCGAAGGCGCCAGCCGGAGCACATGGCCGGCCTGTTCGCACAGGTGCGCCTCCAGCAACGACGCTCGCTTCAGCACCTCCGCGGCCCGGAGCGTCTCCACGAAAGCACCGCGAACAGCGGGAGTCTTCGCGGCGCTGGCCTGCTCACGCGCCAGCCGTGACAGGAAGGGCGAGCGCGCCGCCGTCAGGTAGAACTCGCTCCACTGCCGCAGGTCGAAACGCATCACCACCACGCGCGACAGAGGGCTGCTCAGGATGCGGCCCAACGCCTCCAGCGCTTGCGACGGTGGCATGGTGTCCACGCCGCGCTGGGTGATGCGTTCCCCGCGCGCCTCGGCCGCCGCGGCCAGACCCACACCGGCCCAAGCCCCCCAGTCAACGCTCAGCGCCGGCAGGCCAAGCCCACGCCGGTACGCCGCCAACGCATCGAGGAAGACGTTGGCCGCCGCGTAGTTGCCCTGCCCCGGCGAGCCCAGCAGCGAACCCGCCGCGGCGAACAACACGAAGTGCTCCAACGGCGCGGATGCCGTCAGCGTGTGCAGATGCCAGGCGCCGTGGACCTTGGGCTCCATCACCGTGCGCAGACGCTCGGCGGTGAGGTTCACCAGCACGCCGTCATCGAGGACCGCCGCCGCGTGGAAGACACCCCGGAGTGGAGGCATCTCCGCCTCCACCTCTCCCAGCACCCGCTCCAGGTCCGGGCGCGCCGCCACGTCCGCCTTGAACACCCGGACTTCGACGCCGCCGGCACGCAGCGCTTCCAGCACCGGCTGCGCCTCCGCGGACGCGCCCTTGCGCCCCAGCAAGGCCAGGTGGCGGGCACCCCGGTCGACCAGCCACTCCGCGAGCTTCAGGCCCAGGCCACCCAGGCCACCGGTAATCAGGTACGTGGCATCGGCTCGCAACTCCGCCGGCACCGCCGTGCTGCGCTCCATGCGCGACAGCCGCGCCACGAACCGCGTGGAGCCCCGGAGCGCGACCTGCTCTTCCGGACTCGACGCGAGGAGCTCGTCGGCCAGCGCTCGAGCCTGGACCTCATCCCGAGCCCCCAGGTCCACGCTGCAGCACCGGAGTTCGGGATGCTCCAGCGTGAGCACGCGTCCCAAGCCCCAGAGTGGCGCCTGCTCGACATGGGCCACCTGCTCACCCGGATTGACGGCCTGGACACCTTCCGTCACCAACCACACCCGAGGCATGTCCCGGAAGCCCGACGCGACCAGGGCCTGCGTGAGGTGGAGCGCGCTCGCCGCGCCAAGCGTGCGTGCCTTCACCAGCGCATCCGTGCCGGCCTCGAGACCGGGCACGTCCAGGCTGAAGAGGTGCACGACGCCACGGCACGCGGGACGTCCGGCGCCGAACTCCGCGTCGAGAATCCGCGTGAAGCCCTCCGCTCGTGACGGGTCCACCACGTAGTGGCCGGGCTCGACGAGCCGGGTCTCCTCGCCGTGGGAGACGAGGATGCAACGCTCCCCGCGCTCGGTCAGCGCGGCGCGCAGCTTCCCGCTGAAACCCGCACGGTCCGCGAGCACCAGCCAGGGGCCGGGCGTGGACTCCGAGACGGCCGTGGGCGTCTCACGCGGCGCTTCCTGCCAGTCCACCCGGTACATCCACTGGTCGATTTCATCCGCGGACCGGCGCCGCACCGCATCCAGACGGCGCGCCATCAGGCCGCGAGCCTCCATCAGGACGTTGCCCTCCGCGTCCAGCAACGTCACATCGGCTTCAATCGAGCCCGGGCCACTGCCCGTGCCCGGCCGGACACGAGCGTGACTCCACAGCGCACGTCCGGGCCGCCCGTGCATGCGCAGCGAGTCCACCGCCACCGGGACGAACGTCTCTCCCCTGCGGTCCCCCAGCCCCGCGCCGTTGATGGCTTGCAAGCACGCATCCAGCAGCGCCGGATGGAGCTGATGCGCCGTCATCTCCGCCGCGACGGAAGGTGACAATTCCAGGCGCGCCACCGCCTCGCCCTCCCCCTTCCACATCTCCTTCACCAGGCGGAAGCTGGGACCAAAGTCGACGCCCCGCTCCAGCATGAGGTGGTAGTGCTTCTCGCCCTCCAGAAGCTCGGGGCACCGCGCCCGCGCCTCGTCGAGCGCGAACGGCTCCGCGCTCGTGCTCTCACTCAGGCGCCCTTCAGCGTGCAGTGTCCAAGCCCCGGCGCCGTCCACCGGACGGCTGAAGACCTGGAAGCGACGGGTGCCATCCACCTCTGGGATGACGCGCATCTGAACCGACAGCGCCTCTTCCCGAGGGAGCACCATCATCTCCTGGAAGATGACGTCCTCCAGCGCGAGCCGCGCCGGCCCGAAGGCCTCGGAGGCCCCCGCGAGCGCCATCTCCAGGTACCCGGTGCCAGGGAGCACGACCTCCCCATGGACGACGTGGTCCGCCAGATATGAAGGGCTGTCCGCGTACAGCTCCGTCTGCCACAGGTGCGCGCCGTCCTGTCCCGCCAGGGACAGGTGCGTGCCCAGCAACGGGTGGTGGCCCGCGTCCCGGGCACGACGGGTCCGCGTGGACGACTCAATCCAGAAGCGCTCGTGCTGCCACGGGTACGTGGGCAGCGCCGCGAGCCGGCCTCGCACGGGGTGCTGGCGCGCGAGGTCCACCTCGTGCCCCACGGCGTAGAGCGCCCCCAGGGACGACAACATTGCCCCGCGCTCGTCTTCGTCACGGCGGAGCGAGGGCAGCACCGTCCCCTCTCGCCCGAGGTGCCGCAGGTGTTGTTCCACCGCGGGCAAGAGGATGGGATGCGGGCTCAGCTCGATGAAGATGTCATGGCCGTCGACCGCGAGCTTCTCGATGGCCTTCGAGAACAACACCGGCTCGCGCAGGTTGTCCGCCCAGTAGCCAGCACGGAACTCCGCGCCATCCGTCATCCGTCCCGTCACCGTCGAGCAGATGGGCACACGGGACGCACGCGGCGCGAGGTCCTGGAGCGCCGCGAGCAGGTCGGGCCGCAGCGGGTCCATTTGAGGACTGTGCGAGGCCACATCCACCTTCACGAAGCGGCAGAAGACGTCCCGTTGCTTGAGCCGCTGGGCGATGTCCTCCAGGGCCCCAGGAGCGCCCGACAGCACCGTGGAGCGCACGCTGTTGCTCACCGCGACCGAGACCTGCGACTCCCAGCCGTGAAGGGCCTGCTTCGCCTCTTCCAACGTCAGGTCCACCAGCAGCATGGAGCCCTGCCCGCTCACGCCTCGAAGCAGCCGGCTGCGGCGGCAGATGACCTTCGCCGCGTCCTCCAGACTCAGCGCTCCGGCCACGTGCGCCGCGGCCACCTCGCCCATGCTGTGCCCCACCACGGCGTCGGGCTCGATGCCCCAGGCGCGCCACAGCTCCGCCAGCGCCACTTCCATGGCGAAGAGAACGGGCTGGATGACGTCGATTTCATGGAGGCGGCCCTTGCCCTCTTCAGCGGCCAGCTCCGCCAGGACACTGAAGCCCGCGCACGCCTGGATGGCCGCGTCGCAGCGCTCCAGGGCCTCGCGGAACGCCGGCTCCTCCGCCAGCAGCTTCCGGCCCATGCCCAGCCACTGCGAGCCCTGGCCCGGGAACACGAAGACGACCCGGCGCCGGGTCTGCCCCGTTGCACGTCCCGTGGCCGCGCCCGGCACGGGCTCTCCACGCGCGTACGCCCCCAGCTTCTCCTCGAGTTCAGCGTGCGTGTGGCCCGCGAGCGCGAGGCGGTGCTCATGGTGAGAGCGCGACAGGGCCGCCGTGGCGCAGACGTCGCGGAGTGACACCTCCGGATGCGCGGCGAGCCAATGCGCGTGGCTCCCGGCCATGGCCTGGAGCGCCTCCGGACTGCGCGCCGACAGCACGAGCAACTCCGCGCCACGCGCGGGGACGGCAGGCCGTGATGACGGCACCGGCGGCTCCTGCAAGATGACGTGGGCATTGGTGCCGCTGATGCCAAACGCGCTCACACCGGCGATGCGAGGCTGGTCCGCGCGGGGCCACGGCTGAAGCGCCGTGGGAATGACGACGGGCGCGCCGTCCAGGACGATGTCCGGGTTGAGGCGGTGGAAGTGCAGGTTCGGAGGAATCGCCTCGTGGCGCAGTGAGAGGGCCGTCTTCAGGATGCCCGTGAGCCCCGCCGTCGCTTCGAGGTGCCCGACGTTCGTCTTCACCGAGCCGACGTACAGTGGCGTATCCGAGCGCCGTCCCGCGCCCAGCACCCGCGCCAGCGCTTGCAGCTCGATGGGGTCCCCCAGCGACGTGCCCGTTCCGTGCGCCTCGACGAAGGAGACCTGCGAGGGCTTCAGCCCCGCGCTCGCCAGCGCCTGCTCAATGACCCGCTCCTGCGCCGGCCCGTTGGGCACCATCAGCCCACTGCTGGCGCCGTCCTGGTTCACCGCCGAGCCCGCGACGAGCGACAGAATCTCATCGCCGTTGGCCAGCGCATCCGAGAGCCGCTTGAGCACCAGGACGACGCAGCCCTCCGCGCGCACGAAGCCATTGGCGGCGGCATCGAAGGTCTTGCACCGTCCGTCCGGCGCCAGCCCTCGGCTGCTGGAGAGAGCAACGGTCGGGTCCGGCATCAACATGAGGTTGACGCCCGCGGAGAGCGCCAGATCGCACTCGCGGTTGCGCAGGCTCTGGCAGGCGACGTGGAGCGCCACCAGCGACGACGAGCACGCCGTGTCGATGGACATGCACGGCCCCTGAAAGCCCAGCGTGTACGCCAGACGGCCCGCCGCCGCGTTCAGCGAGGTCCCCGTCAGGTGATAGATGTCCGGCGCATCGCCGAGCTGCCGCGCCTGGAGCTGCGCGTAGTCGCTGCCGATGATGCCCAGGAAGACACCGGACTTGCTTCCCGCGAGCTGGTCCGGCGGCTGGCCCGCGCGCTCCAGCGCTTCCCACGCGACCTCCAGCAGCATCCGCTGCTGCGGGTCCATGCGCGAGGCTTCCCGGGGCGAGACGCCGAAGAAGGCGGCGTCGAACTGGTCCACGCCGTCGATGAAGCCGCCCCAACGCGCATAGGTGCGGCCCCGCTTGCTCGGGTCGGGGTCGAAGAGCGCCTCCACGTCCCACCGCTCGCGCGGTACCTCGGTGATGGCGTCCACCCCCTGGCTCAGCAGGCGCCAGAAGGCCTCGGGTGTCCGCACGCCTCCGGGAACGCGGCAGGACGCACCGACGATGGCGATGGGCTCCGAGCGCGCGCGCTTGAGGGCTTCGCTCTCCGCGTGCAGGTCGAGCGCCAGCAACGCGAGCCTCTTGGGAGAGAGGCTCGAAATCTTCTCGTAGAATTCCTTGCTCATCGCAGTCGTCCGATTCAGCTCAGCTTCTGGGCAATCAACCGCTCGACTTCGTCGTCCGACAGCTCCGTGACTTGCGCCAGCCGCTCCGACAGGTCGCCGAGGTCCGAAGCCACCGGGGCTGACTTCTGCACCGGAGCCGCCGCCACCGTGGGCAACGGGATGTCCACCGCGGTGACGCTCCCCGCCAGACGCTTCGCCAGCGCCACGACGGTGGGGTGGTCGAACGCGAGGCTCGCGGGCAGCTCCTTCTCGAGGCCGCGCTGCAACACGTTGCGCAGCTCCACGGACATCTGGGACGTCATCCCCATCTGGAAGAAGCCGCGGTCCACGGGAGGCAAGTCGGTGGGCGCGAAGCCGAGAATGCGCCCCACCTCGCCCTGGATGCGCTGCACGAGCGTGTCGAACCGGCGCTCAGCAGGGAGCGCCTTCAACTCCGAGAGCAAACGTGCCCGCGAGGTGGCACCACCGTTCGTGGCTGGCGACGCCGCGCCCATGTTCAGCAGGAAGGGCCGGCGACGCCGCGCCTCCCAGATGGGCTTGAGCACGGACCAGTCCACGGAGGCGACCGTCTTGTGGCTCGCGCCCGACCGCAGCACCTGTCCCATCGCATCGAGCGCGCGCTCCGAGGCCATGGGGTTCAGCCCGAAGCGGGCATAGCCCCGCGCGTTGTCGGCGCGCTCTCCGCCAATCTCGTCCCACGTCCCCCAGTGAATGGTGGTCGCGGGCAGCCCGTCGGCCCGACGGTGATGCGCCAGCGCTTCCAGGAACTGGTTGCCCGCGGCGTAGTGCGCCAAGCCGGAGGCGCCCCACAGCGTGGACGTCGACGAGAACATCACGAAGAAGTCGAGCGAGAGGCCGCGCGTCAGCTCATGCAACACCCAGCTCCCGAGCACCTTCGGACGCATCATCGCCGTCGTGGCGACGACATCCAGGTCCTCCAGCCGGCACTCCGTGATGAGCGCAGCGGCATGAACCACGCCGCGCAACGGAGGCAGCGTCGCCGCCATGTCGCGCAAGAGCGCCGCCATTCGCTCTCGGTCCGCCACGTCCACGGCCATGGGCGTGACAGTCGCCCCGAGCGCTCGGATCGACTCGAGCGCCTCGCGGCGCCGCACCGACGCGGCATCGTCCGCACCGGAGACCCCACTGCGGCCCAGCAGCACCAGGTGCCGCGCGCCCCGCTCCACCAGCCACCGCGCCACCTTCAGCCCCAGCCCGCCCAGGCCGCCTGAGACGAGGTACGTCCCATCCGAGCGCAGGCGCAGTGCCTCCTCGACCGTCCCTGTTCTTCCCCGTGTGAGCCGGGGGACCAGCGAGCGCCCATCGCGGAAGGCGAGCTGGTCCTCACCATCCGTTCCGAACGCGGAGACTTCCCGCAGCACCGAGGTGACTTCATCCGGCGACCGAGCCGGCGGCAGGTCGATGAGGCCACCCCAAACGCCCGGCTGTTCCAGCGAGATGCTCCGGCCCATGCCCCACAGGGGTGACTGGGCCAGCGACACACGTTCGGTCCCCACGCCCGTGACCTGCGCGCCCCGCGTCACCACCCAGAGCCGAGCACGCCCTGGCGCCTCCATGAGGGCCTTCACCAGGTGCAGCGCCGCCACTGTGGACGCGGGCACTGCCGTCTGCCCATCCAACGTTTCGTCGAGGCCCCACAGAAAGAGCGCCCGGCCTTCGTGCCCAGCAGCGGGCGCTGGAAGCTCTCGCAGCAAGCGCGCCATGTCCTCCGGCCGCTGCGGGTCCACCTCGAAGCTCCGCGTCCCCAGGCGCTGGAAGGCGTCCCCCGCGGTCACCGTGACAAAAGGGGTGCCCTGGCGCCGCAGCTCCTCGGCGAATGCCGCGCCCCAACCACCCCGGTCCGCGAACACAAGCCAATCTGCGGGAGCCGGCTGGGGTGTCCCCGTCGGCCGCGGCTCCCACGACACGTCGTGGAACCAGTCCTGCGCGCGGACCTCTCCCAACACCTCGAGCAGCCGCTCCACCGCCACGTGCCGCAACCGGACACCGCGCGCCACCGCGACCGGGCGCCCCTCCGCGTCCAGCAGGGACAGTGTGCCCAGCCGCTCCTCAGGACGAGACGCAGGCGAAATGGATACGTGCGCCCAGTGGACGTCCGCGCTGCCAGGGACGCACTCGAAGGATTCGAGCCCCAGGGGCATGAAGAGCGCCGCCTGCCCCGGTTCGGCCGCCAGCGCGAGCGCCAGCGTCTGGAGCGCGGCGTCCAGCAACGCGGGATGAACCTGATACTGGGGCGCCTCCTGAAGTCGCTCCGCGCCCAGCACCACCCGGCCCAGCGCCTCCCCCGGACGCCGCCACGCCTCGCCCAGTGTCCGCAGCGGCTCGTCGTATTGGACGTTGCAGCGCTCCAGCTCGCCGTAGACCGCCGCGCCCGGGACATGCTCCACACAGCGCGCACGGACCGCGTCGATGGACGCCAACGCGCCCATCGATGCACTGAGCGCCTGGACATGGCCCCGGCAATGGCGTACCCAGCTCGCCTCGGACGAGGCCCCGCCCACCGCGCGGCTGTGGATGTGGAACTCGTGCTTGCCTCCTGCCTCGGAAGAGAGGTGGACCTGCACGAGCCGCCGTTGGGTCTCCGGCAGCACCAGCGCCCGCTCGAACTCGACGCCGGACAGCACCCGTCCCCCGGCGCCCAACGCATCGGCGGCGGCGCTCAGCCCGAGCTCCACCAACGCCGAGGCAGGAACGACCGCGACGCCACCCAACCGGTGCGCACCAAGCCACGGCAGCGAGTTGCTCCCCAGCTCCAGCTCGAAGACCTGGCCATCGACGCCGTGAGCCACGCTCACCGGCCGGCCCTTGAGGGACGTCACCGGCTCGACCATCGCCGCCACGGGCGTGGCCACTGCGTCCAGCCAGTACCGCTTGTGTTGCCAGGGATAGGTGGGCAGCGGGAGCGGCGCCCCACCCTCCGGGAAGAAGCGCTTCCACTGCACGGGGAATCCCGCGCGGTACAGCGCGCCCACGGACTCCAGCAGCACGGTGCGCTCTGCCTCCTCGCGGCGCAGGGACGGAAGCGTCACGCCCTCGCGGCCCGCGTGCTGCAGGCATCGCTCCACGGCGGGCAGCAGAATCGGGTGCGGGCTCATCTCCAGGAAAACGGAGTGCCCAGCCTCGGCGAGTTGCAGCACCGATGAGGAGAAGAGCACCGGGTCGCGCAGGTTGCGGACCCAGTAGGCGGCATCGAAGCCGGAGCCGTCACAAGAGGCGCCGGTCACCGTGGAGTGAATGGGCACGCTGGAGCGTCCGGGCCGCACCGCCGAGAGCACCGAGAGCAGCTCGTCACGCAACGGGTCCACCTGCGGACTGTGCGAGGCCACGTCGACCTTCACCCAGCGGCAGAAGACGTTGCGCGACTCCAGCTCGGCGCGAATCGCTTCGAGCGCGGCATTCTCCCCCGACAGCACCGTGGAGGTCGGACTGTTGCTGACCGCGATGGCCACGCGGTCCTCGCGGCCCGCCAGCGTCTTGCGCGCGTCCTCCAGGGTCAGCTCCGTCGCGAGCATGGCCCCCTGGCCGCTGATGCGGCGCAGGAGCTGGCTGCGCAGGCAGATGACGCGCGCCGCGTCCTCCAGGGAGAGCGCGCCCGCGACGTGCGCCGCGGCCACCTCGCCCATGCTGTGCCCCACCACCGCGTCCGGCTCGACGCCCCAGGAGCGCCAGAGCGCGGACAGCGCCACCGCCATGGCGAACAACACCGGCTGCACGACGTCGATGTCCTGGAGCCGGGAGTCCTCGGCGGGTGCGCGCAGCACGTCGTTCAGACGCCACGTGACGTGGGGCCGCATGGCCGCGTCGATGCGCTCCACGGCCTCACGGAAGACAGGCTCCTGCTCGAGGAGCTGCCGCCCCATGCCGGCCCACTGCGAGCCCTGCCCCGGGAACACGAAGACCGCCTTGCGCCGGTTGTCCGTGTCCGTCGCCGCCGGAGCGGGGCCCTCCAAGGCGAACTCCCGAAGCTGCCGCGCCACCGCCTCCGCCGAGTCCCCCGCGACCGCCATCCGGTACTCGTGATGGGTCCGCCGCAGCGCCGCGGTGAAGCAGACATCCCGGAGCGATATCTCCGGGGACGCCGTGAGGACGTCCGCGTACTTCCGGGCCAATGCCTGAAGCGCGGAGGGTGAGCGCGCGGACAGCGGCAGCAGGTACGCCCCGCGAGAAGGCGCGGCGGGCGCCGCCGCGGCCACGGGGGCCTCTTCGAGAATCACATGGGCATTCGTGCCGCTGATGCCAAACGAGCTGACCGCGCCTCGGCGCTTGCGCGTCTCCCGCGCGGGCCAGGGGTGCAGCTTCGTGGGGACGGTGAGGGCCTCACCGCCGAAGTCGATGCGCGGGTTGAGCCGCTGGAAGTGCGCGAGCGGCGGGACAGCCCCGTGTTGCATCGACAAGACCAACTTGATGATGCCGGCGATGCCGGCGGCCGACTCCAGGTGGCCGATGTTCGTCTTCGCCGCGCCCACCACCAGCGACTGCTCCCCGGTGCGCCCCTGGGCGTACACTTCGTGGAGCGCCTCCAGCTCGATGGGGTCACCCAGCGACGTCCCGGTGCCATGGGCCTCGACGCAGTCGATGTCGGCGGGCTCCAGGTTCGCGCTCTGGAGCGCCTGACGGATGAGCGCCTTCTGCGCGAGCACGTTGGGCGCCGTCAACCCCGCCGACTTGCCGTCCTGGTTGACGGCGGAGCCCCGGATGAGCGCGAGGACGGTGTCCCCCGCCGCCAGCGCATCCGACAGCCGCTTGAGGACGACTACGCCGCAGCCCTCGCCCCGCACGAAGCCGTTGGCGCGGGCATCGAAGGTCTTGCAACGTCCATCCGGCGCGAGCGCCTGGGCACGGGACACGCGGCTGGACGACAGCGGCGACAGGATGAGGTTGACGCCGCACGCCAGCGCCATGGTGCACTCTTGCTGCCGGAGGCTCTGCGCGGCCAGATGCAGCGCCACCAGGGATGACGAACACGCGGTGTCCACGGACAGGCTGGGCCCCTGGAAGTCCAGGAGGTACGACAGCCGTCCCGGCACCACGCAGTTGATGGCGCCCGTCACGCTGCTGGAGTCACGCGCCGCCGGATTCCCCATCTGCAACAGCGCGTAGTCATCGCTGTACACGCCCACGAACACGCCCGTGCGGCTCCCCGCCAGCCGAGACATGTCCTGACCCGCGTTCTCCAGCGCCTCCCACGCCACTTCCAGGAGGATGCGCTGCTGCGGGTCCATCCGGTGCGCTTCGTGCGGAGAGATGCCGAAGAAGTCCGCGTCGAACTGGTCCACCGCGTCGATGAAGGCGCCCCACTTCGCGCCCAGCTTCTCCTGGGCCTCGGGGTCCATCCGCGCCATGTCCTCACGGGTCCACCGCGAGGATGGCACCTCGGTGACGGCATCCACCCCGTTGCACAGGAGGTTCCAGTACGACGCCGGGTCGTTCCCTCCGCCCGGGAAGCGGCAGCCCATGCCGATGATGGCCACGGGCTCCGACCGGCTGCCCTCCACCGCGTCGAGCCGCGACTTGAGGTCCATCGCCAGCAGCGCGAGCCGCTTGGGGGAGTACTGCGCAATCTTCTCCGCGAACGTCGTCATGAGCCTTGCGCCATCCTCTGAGCGAACAGCCGCTCGACTTCTTCTTCCGACAGGTCGTCAATCTCGCTGGCCGTCACATCCGCATGGGGGGCCTTCGCCGGTGCCACCTCCAGCGCGGGCTCGGGGCGGGAGTCCTCCAGCGGGAGCGCCAGCTTCTCCGCCAGGAACGGCGCCAGCGCGGCCACCGTCGGATAGGTCCACACCACCGTCGCGCTGAGCTTCAGCCCAAGCGCCGCCTCCAGGCGGTTGCGAATCTCCATGCTCATCAGCGAGTCGAGCCCGAAGGTCACCAACGGTGTCCGTGGTTCGATGCGCGCGGGCGCCATCCGCAGCACCCCGCCGATCAGCTCGCGCAGGTGCGTATCCAGCAGGCCGCGGCGCTCGGACGCACGGGCCGCTTCGAGCTGCTCTCGAATCCGGCTCTTGCCCGCGCTCACAGCGGGCCGGGTGGACGGCTCCTGCGCCAGCTTCGTGAAGTATGGAGACTGCGCCGCGGCCAGATAGAAGCCCAGCCACTGGCGCGGCTCGAAGGCCATGACGCTGAGCTGTGGCCGCTCCTGTCCCAGCAGCATGCCGAGCACCGCCAGCGCCTTGTCCGGCGCCATGCCTCCCAGGCCACGTGCCTCCAGGCGCTCACCGCGGATGGACTGCGCCGCCGCGAGGCCCACCTGCGTCCAGGTGCCCCAGTTGATGCTCAGCGCGGGCAACCCCTCCGCCCGGCGGGCCTGGGCCAGCGCGTCCATGAAGGCATTCGCCGACGCGTAGTTCGACTGTCCCGGCGTGCCCAGCGAAGCAGCCACGCTGGAGAACAGCACGAAGTGCTCCAGCGGCAGGTGTCGCGTCTGCGCGTGCAGGTTCCAACTTCCCAGGACCTTCGGTGCCGACACCGAGGCGAAGCGCGCCTCGGTGAGGTTGAGCAACAGTCCGTCGTCGAGGAGCCCCGCGGCATGGAACACGCCACGCAGCGGGGGCATCGCGTCCTCCACCCGAGCCAACGCGCGCGTCACGTCCTCCAGCCGGGCGACGTCGCCCTGGAAGGACTCCACCCGAGCGCCGGCCTCACGAAGCGCCGCCAACGCCTGCTCCGCCTCCGCGGAGGGAGCGCGGCGGCCCATCAGCAGCAGGTGACGTGCGCCCTGGGAAACGAGCCAGCGCGCGAGTTCCAGCCCCAGGCCACCGAGGCCCCCCGTGATGAGGTAGGTGCCATCCTCGCGCAACAGCGTCGCCGGTTCATGAGCGGACAGCGCATCCGCCGCCCGAGCCAGCCGGGCCACCCGTCGCGTACCACCCCGCCACGCGGTCTGGTCCTCGAACGAGGTCGATGACAGCTCCCGCAGCAGCGCATCCGCCGCGACGTCCGCGCCGCCTTCCAGGTCCACACGGGTGCAGCGCAGCTCCGGTTGCTCCACCGCCAGCACCTGCCCCAACCCCAGGAGCGGAGCCTGCGCCACCGCGACACGTTCTGCCGCCTTGCCCGCGGAGCGTGCCCCACGCGTGGCCAGCCAGAGCCGGGGCGCATCCCGCCAGCCCGCCCCCGAAAGCGCCTGCACCAGGTGCAGCACGCTGGTGGTCCCCAGCCGCCGCGAGTCCTCCAGCGCCTGCGGCGTCAGCGCCTCCGTCGAGGCCAGGTCCAGGCTCCACAGGTGCACCACGCCGCGGCAAGGCGGAACGCCCGCGCCCAGCAGGTCCGTGAGCAACCGGCGCCAGTGCTCCGGATTCCGGGGGTCCACCTCGGCACTGCGCGGCCCGGTCAGCCGGTACGCCTCACCGGGCGCGACGAGCACGCACGTCTCGCCTCGCGTCCGGAGCTGCGCGGACAGCTGCTGCCCCACCCCGCCGCCGTCCTGGAGAATCAACCAGCTTCCCGGCGTGCGCTCGGGCCACGCCAGCTCCGCCGGCAGCGGACGCTCCTCCCAGTCCACCTGGTAGAGCCACGCGCCCAGCTCCTTGCGGGCGGAGACGCCCGCATCCAGGCGGTACAGGCGCAGCGCTTCGAGCTCCAGCAACACCTGTCCCTGCTCATCCAGCAACCAGAAGTCGAAGGTGCGCTCGCGCTCGCTCGCGGCCCCATCCCCACGGACCTTCACTCGCGCCCAGGCCGCGCGCCCGGGACGCTGGAAGAAACGAATCTGCCCGATTCCCACCGGCACATGCGTCGCTGGAGCGGACGTCGCGGTCAGCGGGGCAAGGAGCTCCACCGCCACCTGGAGTCCCGCATCCAGCAGCGCGGGGTGGAGCCGGTACGCCCCCGCCTCCAAGGCCACCGTGTCGGAGACCTCCAGGCGGCCCAGCGCCTCCTGCTCACTGCGCCAGATGCCCCGCAGCCCCTGGAACGTCGGGCCATACATGAGGCCTTGCGCCTGCCGGCGGTGGTAGTGCGCTTCAGCGGAGACCGCCACCGGGACGCGCGCCCGGAGCGCCTCGGGTGATTCAACAGCCGCGCCCGCACGTGCCTCCCGCCGCACCGTCCCCGCCGCGTGCTTGCGCCAGGACGTCTCACCCTCCGCGCGGCTCGCAATCTGGAAGGTGGCGCGGCCCGGCTCCTCCTCGGACAGCACCACCTGCACGCGCCTCGACTGGCCCGGCTCCAGCGCGAGCATCTCACTGAAGGAGACGTCCTCCAGCACGAGCCCCGTCTCGCCCAGCACCTCCGCGCCGGCGCTCAGCGCCATCTCCACGTAACCGGCGCCAGGGAAGACCACGTCCCCCCACACGCAGTGGTCGGCTAGATACGGGAACGCCGCCGTGCTCACGGTCCGCTCCCAGAAGTGAGTCCCGGGCTGGACGGACGAAGAGAGCGAACCACCGATGAGGGGATGTCCCTTCCGGTCCGCGAGGGCCACGCCCTCCGGCTGCGCATCCACCTCCGCCTCGTCCGGGAGCCAGAAGCGCTCCCGCTGCCACGGGTATCGTGGGAGCGCGACGACACGGCCCTTCACCGGGTGCAGCGCCTTCCAGTCCACCGCGCAACCCCAGGCGTACAGCGCCGCCAGGGACTCCAGCAGGCATCGGCGCTCGGGCATCTGTCGCCGCGCGGACGCGAGCGCGATGGCGCCCTGTTTCGACTCGCGCAGCGTCTCCTCGATGGGCGCGAGCAACACCGGGTGTGGGCTCACCTCGACCAGCACCGTGAAGCCATCCGCCAGGAGTTGCTCGACAGCGCCGTGGAACAGCACCGGCTCGCGCAGGTTGCTGACCCAGTAGGCCGGGTGGAAGTCCGCGCCGTCGCTCGTCTGGCCCGTCACCGTGGAGTAGATGGGCACGGGCGCCCCCTGGGGCACGACACCGTCGAGCACCCGAAGGAGGTCGTCCTTCAGCGAGTCCATCTGCGGACTGTGAGAGGCGACGTTGACCTTCACCCGGCGGCAGAAGACACCCTGGCTTTCGAGCTTCGGCAGCAGCGACTCCAATGCGTCGGTGTCACCCGAGAGCACCGTGGAGCGCGCGCTGTTGCTGACCGCGACGGAGAGCCGTGTCTCGTAGCCGGCCAGCGCCTCGCGGGCCTGCGCCAGCCCCAGCTCCACCACCGCCATGGCCCCCTGCCCGCTCTTGCGGCGCAGGAGCTGGCTGCGCAGGCAGATGATGCGCGCCGCGTCCTCCAGGGAGAGCGCGCCCGCGACGTGCGCCGCGGCCACCTCGCCCATGCTGTGCCCCACCACCGCGTCCGGCGCGATGCCCCAGGAGCGCCACAGTGCCGCCAACGCCACCTGCATGGCGAAGAGCACCGGCTGCACCACGTCGATGTCCTGCAGGCGCGAGTGCGGCTCGTCCGCCAGCAGCTCCGCCGTGAGCGACCAGTCCACGTGCGGCCGCATGGCCTGCTCGCACGCCTCGATGGCGGACCGGAACACCGGCTCCTCACGCAGGAGCTGACGCCCCATGCCCAACCACTGGGAGCCCTGTCCCGGGAAGACGAAGGCCACCTTGGCCCGTCCCTCGGGACTCACCCGTCCCTCGCTCACACCCGGCGGGAGCTCCCCCCGCGTGACGGCGTCCAGCGCCTCCGCCAGCTCCCGTCGCGAGCCGCCCACCACCGACAAGCGGTGGGACAAGTGGCCGCGGCGCACGCTCGCGGTATAGGTGACATCATCGAGCGGCGCGCCCGGCTCCCCAGCCAGGAAGTCGCGCCAGGTCGCGGCCAGCGCCTTGAGCGCCTCCGGGCTCCGCGCCGACAGGGGCAGCAGGTGCACCGCCTCCCCATCATCGTCCACCCCACGCGCGGCGAGTGCGTCCCACCGGACCGGCTGTCCCGCCGCGTAGAGCACGCCCAACGAATCGAACAGCGTGGCGCGCTCATCCTCCTGCCGCCGCAGGGAGGGCACCACGCGGCCCTGCCGCCCCAGGTGCTTCAGCGTCGCGTCGATGGGGTGCCGCAGAATCGCATGCGGACTGACCTCCAGGAACGTGTCGTAGCCCTCCTGGATGGTGTGGGAGAGCGCGCCGGTGAAGAGCGTGGGCCACGCGATGTTCCGCACCCAGTGGGAGGCGTCCGCGCTCGCGCCGTCAATCTCCGCGCCGGTGATGGACGAAATCAGGGGAACGCGCGCCGGGCGGGGCCGGATGTCCCGAAGCTCCTCGGTCAACGCGTCCGCCAGCACGTCCATGCGGGGGCTGTGCACCGGAACGTCGATGTCCACCTGCCGGCAGAAGACTCCGCGCTGTTGCAGCGACGCGAGCACCTCGGCCAGTGCGTCCACATCCCCCGACAACACCGTCGAACCCGCGCCCGAGTCGATGGCACGGAACAACCGCCCCTCATAGCCCACGAGCAGTTCGGCGGCCTCCGCCCACGAGACGCCCACGACCGCCAGGCTGCCCTTGCCCGCCTGCGTGTGCATCAGCCGGCTCTCGGCGCAGACGACGCGGAGGGTGTCCTCGATGTCCAGGACTCCCGCCGCATACGCCGCCGACACCTCGCCGATGCTGTGCCCCACCACGGCGCCGGGCTCGATGCCCCACGAGCGCCAGAGGTCCGTCAGGGCCATTTCCACCGACACAATCGCGGGCAGCCCGATGTCGAGCCGGCTCAGCCGCGCCGCCGCGTCGTCAGCGGCCAGCACTTCCAGCAGCGACCAACCTTCGTACTCCCGGATGAGCGCATCGCAGCGCAGCAGCGTCGCCCGGAACACAGGCTCGGTGTCCAGCAACGGCAGGCCCATGCGGGGCCACTGGCAGCCATGTCCCGAATAGACGAATACCGGCTTGCGGACCGCGTCCCCCGCCACCGTCCCCACGGACACGCTCGGGCGCGGCACACCCGCCAGGAAGTTCTCCAGGCCCGCACGAAGGTCCTTCCGGGTCCGGACCGTCACCGTCAGGCGGTGCGCATGCGTGCCCGCGTCCGCTTCGGCCGCGCGGAGCAGCTCGGCCAGCGGCAGGTGCTCCCGAGCCGTCACGCGGTCGAGCAGCCCCTGCGCGGCGCCCCGCAGCGCCTCCATCGTCTCACCCGACAGGTGGAGGAGCCGAGCCTCGGGGAGACTCGCCTCTTCCATCACGACGTGGCAGTTCGCGCCCCCGAAGCCGAAGGAACTGACGCCCGCGATGAGCTTCCGGTCGGGCTCCGGCCAATCTCCCAGGGTGTGGTGGACCGCCAGGCCCAGCGCCTCGAAGGGGATGAGCGGGTTGGGCTTCTCGTAGTGGAGGCTGGCGGGAAGCGCGCGGTGCTTGATGCACAGCGCGGTCTTGATGAGCCCGGTGATGCCCGCCGCGGCCTCCAGGTGCCCGATGTTCGTCTTGCAGGAGCCGATGAGCAGGGGCTTGCCCTCGGGCCGTCCCGCGCCGAGCACCTCGCCCAGGGCCTGTGCCTCCAGCGGGTCTCCCAACTGCGTGCCGGTGCCATGCGCCTCGACGTACTGCACCTCCGCCGGCTCGACACCCGCGCTGGCGCAAGCCTGGCGGATGACCTCCGCCTGCGCCTTCGGGTTGGGCGCGGTGAGGCCGTTGCTGCCACCATTGTTGTTGATGGCACTGCCGCGGATGACGCAGTAGATGGCGTCGCCGTCCGCGAGCGCCAGGGAGAGCGGCTTGAGCACCGCCACCCCCGCTCCCTCGCCGCGCACGAAGCCGTTGGCGCGGGCATCGAACGTGTAGCAGCGCCCGTCTGGAGAGAGCGCCCCCAGCTTGGACAGGGACACCGTGCTCTCGGGGGCGATGGTGAGGTTCACACCGCCTACCAGGGCCAGCGTCGACTCGCCCCTGCGCAGGCTCTCACAAGCCAGGTGCACCGCCGTGAGCGAGGACGAGCAGGCCGAGTCGATGGAGAAGCTCGGCCCCCGCAGCCCCAGGACGTAGGAGACCCGGTTGGCCAGGACGCTGTGGTGATAGCCCGTGGACGTGTAGGAAGAAATGCGCTTCATGCCGAAGCGCTGCAGCGTCATCTCGTAGTCCATCCACGCGGCGCCGAAGCAGACCGCCGTGGGTGAGCCCTGCAGCCGGTCCGCGGCGATGCCCGCGTCCTCCAGCGCCTCCCAGCTCAGCTCCAGCATGAGCCGCTGCTGCGGGTCCATGTGGAGCGCCTCCTTCGGTGAGATGCCGAAGAAGAGCGGGTCAAAGCCATCCACGCGATCCAGATAGCCGCCCCAGCGGGAAACCACCTTGCCGGGCGCCGCGGGGTCTCGGTCATAAAGGCGGTTGACGTCCCACCGGTCCGGCGGCACTTCCGTAATGGCATCCGTCCCGCCCACGAGCAGGCGCCAGAAGGCCTCTGGATCCGCCGCCTGGGGATAACGACAGGCCAATCCAATAATGGCAATGGGCTCATGGGCCCGGGCGATACGTGCCAGGGAATGCGACGACGCGCCATCCTGCTCACCCGCGAGGTAGCGGGCCAACCCATCCAACGTGGGATATTCCCAGGCGAGCGTGGGCGACAAGGAACGCCCCAGCATCGCCCCCACCTCCGCGATGAAGCCGGTCGCCTTCAGCGAATCAAGTCCATACAGACTGAAGCGCTCCCGGACATCCAGCGTGTGAGCCCCGACTCCCAATCGCTGAGCAAGGACCGCGGTCAAACGAGCCCGCACCTCGGCCAAACCCGCCTTCGACAACCCATTTTGTGGCGACACTCGGACCTCTAACTGGCACGCTCGAAAGCCGGGCTTTTCCTCGGCGAACGAGATCACGACGGACGCAGTCCGCCTCCCCCTCGATAGACCCGATACAAGGAAGGACGGATCAATGCCAAATCCCTAACGGCGGCGCAAGCCCGTCAGCACGAAGCCGTTTCGTGCACTTTCACGAGAACCGGACACTCCAAACGGAGCAACCCATGTCTCTCAATCACCAAGACTTCGAATGATGCATGCCTGACTTGAGAATCAACAAACCCCGAAGCAAACACATGGGTGACCCCAGTAGAACTAATTGCGAACAAAACACCCCCAGACGTGACACACCCGCCACTCAGAGCGCGCGCCGCCTCCATTTCGGGGAAATCGCAGAACCCATATACATAAAGCCTATCAGTCGCCCAGCGTCCCCCAGGGCCGATGCCCAGGGGATTCCACCAGCAAACGCAATGGCCTGGATGTGTCCTGCACACGCCAGCCGGCTCCACCTGATGGGCAGCCCGAGCTCCATGCCGCGAAGCAATCGCCGGGCGTATGAATTCTTATGATAAATCAATACAGTACCGCGCTGCGGGCGACGGGCCCCGGACCACGAGGAGGCACACCGAATGGAACTTTCCCCAAGCGACGTGGAGCAGTTCATCGAGCGTGGATTCGTCCGGCTGGACCAGGCGTTTCCCCGCGAGCTGGCGGACACGTGCCGCGAGCTGCTCTGGCGCGACACGGGGTGTGCCCCGGACAATCCGGCCACCTGGAAGCAGCCGGTCATCCGGCTCGGGGACTATGCGCAGGAGCCCTTCCGGCTGGCGGCGAACACGCCCCGGCTGCGAGACGCGTTCGACCAGTTGGTGGGCCCCGGACGCTGGCTCCCTCGCGGCAGCCTGGGCACCTTCCCCGTGCGCTTTCCCAGCCCGGACGCGCCTGGAGACGACGGCTGGCATGTCGATGCCAGCTTCCCAGGTGATGACCCGAGTTCATTTTTCTCCTGGCGGGTGAATGTGGCGTCGAAAGGCCGCGCCCTGCTGATGCTCTTCCTCTGCTCCGACGTGGGCGAGGACGACGCCCCCACCCGCATCCGCGTGGGCTCCCACCGGGACGTCGCCCGCGTGTTGGCCCCTGCGGGAGACGCGGGGTTGACGTTCATGGAGCTCGCCGGGAAGTTGGACGTGTCGGCCCACCGGCCGCTCGCGCTCGCCACGGGAGAGGCCGGCACCGTGTACCTGTGCCACCCCTTCCTGGTCCATGCCGCCCAGCCGCACCAGGGAACCCGGCCGCGCTTCATGGCCCAGCCGCCGCTCCTGCCCCGCGCCCCCTTCGCGGTTCAGGGCCCGGAGGAAGACGCCTCGCCGGTGGCACGCGCCATCCGGCAGGCGCTGAACGAAGCGGGCGCGTAGCCCGCGCGCCCCGCGTCGCTACTTCCTGGCGCGCTGGCGCTGGCGCTTGAGGCTCTCCAGCTGCCGCCTGGCCCGGTCCTGCGCGGCTTCCACCTGGGACTGCGCCGTCGCGGGCCCCTGCCGCGCGAAACGCGCCAGGGTGCTGATGGTGGGGTGCTCCAGCAGCTTCAGCAGGGGCAGGTCCTGTCCCAGCACCGACTTGAGCTGGGTGTGCACCTGCACCATCAGGAGCGAGTGGCCGCCCAGGTCGAAGAAGTTGTCGTGCACGCCCACCTGCTCCACACGGAGGACGCTGCGCCACACCTGGGCAATCTGCTCCTCCAGCTGCCCCTGCGGCGCCACGAAGGCCGCTTTCGCGGAGCGCACCACGTTCGGCGCGGGCAGGGCCTTGCGGTCCACCTTGCCATTGGGCGTCAGCGGGAGCGCCGGCAGCTCCATGACGAGCGACGGAACCATGTGCTCCGGCAACCGCTGAGCCAGGGCGTCGCGCAGCGCGGACGCCTCCACCGTGGCGCCCTGCGCGGGCACCACGTAGGCCACGAGCCGCACGTCGCCGGGCACGTCCTCGCGCGCCACCACCACCGCCTCGCGCACCGAGGGCTGGGCGGTGAGCGCCGCCTCGATTTCCCCTGCCTCGATGCGGAAGCCACGCACCTTGAGCTGGTGGTCCACGCGGCCGAGGAACTCCATGGTGCCGTCGGGCCGCCACCGTGCGCGGTCCCCCGTGCGGTACAGCCGGGCCCCGGGCTCACGGGCCCAGGCATCCGGGATGAAGCGCTCCGCCGTCAGCTCGGGCCGGCCCAGGTAGCCACGCACCACGCCCGCGCCGCCGATGTACAGCTCACCCGCCACGCCCACCGGCGCCGGCTGCAGCCGTGCGTCGAGGACGTACAGGCACGTGCGCAGCAACGGCGTGCCGATGGAGACGACGGCCGCCGTCTCCTCCGGGGCCACGCGCGCCGTGGAGGACCAGATGGTCGTCTCCGTGGGGCCGTACATGTTGAGCAGCTCGGCGGACTCCGGCAGCGCCTTGCGCAGGGACGCGGCCAACGCGCCCGGAAGGGCCTCGCCGCCCACCATCAGCCGTTGCAGGCCGCCCAGCGCCTCGACGGACTCGGGCTCGGACAGCAGCGCGCGCGCCAGGGACGGCGTGCACTGCAGGTGCGTCACGCCGTGCTCGCGGAGCTGCTCGGGAATCGTCTTCGCCGTGCCCGCGCGGCGGCTGTCCCGCACGCAGCGCTGCCGCACCTCGTCCAGCAGCGGCAGGCTGGCCAGCACCGTGTCGGCGGGAATGCCGAAGTCGATGAGGCAGCCCACCTCGTCCACGCCCAGGGCCTGGAGCTGCCCGACGCGCTCACGCACCGAACGCGGCGTGCCGAACAGGCCGCTCGTCTCGAAGTAGCGGTCGAAGGCATGGCCGGCGAGCCGGTCCAGGTCCGCCTCCGTGGCCGAATCCATGTCGATGCCCAGCGTGCTCCCCAGGCCCCGCATCAGGTCGGCCGAGCTCTTGAGGTAGTTGCGGAAGGGCTGCTCCACCACCTCGCGCACCTTCGCCATGTCCTCGCCGATGAAGGTGTGCAGCATGAGGGTGACGTGGCCCTCGCCCGCGTGGCCCGCGTCTCGCCAGGCCTGACGGTAGAGCGACAGCTTCTTCTCCAGGTCCTCCCACGTCTGCCCCAGCAGGTGCGTGAGGATGTTGCACCCCAGCCGGCCCGCGGTGATGAACGTCTCCGGGTTTCCCGCGGCGGTGAGCCACACGGGCAGCTCCGCCTGCACGGGACGAGGGCGCAGCTTCACATCCACCTGCGCGCCGCCACCGCCCGGGAAACGCACCGTCTCCCCACGCCACAGCCGGCGCACGGTGTCGATGCCTTCCATCATCAGCTCGCGGCGCTTCTCGTACTTCTCCGGCGCGAAGACGAAGTCATTGGCGTGCCAGCCAGAAGCGACGGAGATGCCCACGCGCCCGCCGGACAGGTTGTCCACCAGGGACCACTCCTCCGCCACGCGCACGGGATGGTGGAGTGGCAGCACCACGCTGCCCGCGCGGATGGCCACGCGCTTCGTCACGGTGGCGACAGCCGCGCCCACCACGGAGGGATTGGGGTACAGGCCGCCGAAGGCGTGGAAGTGGCGCTCCGGCGTCCACACCGCCGCGAAGCCGTGGGTGTCCGCGAACTTCGCGCCCTCCAGCAACAGCCGATAGCTGCTCTCTCCGCGCGACACCTCCGCGTCATCCGCGAAGTAGAACAGGCTGAAGTCCATGGGGCGCTTCCGGGCCCCCGCCGCGCGAGCGGGCGCCTTGAGTGAGGCCCCCTCCCCTTGCACCACCACCTTGAAGCCACGGGTGAGCGTCCACAGCAACTCCAGGACGGAGATGTCGAAGGAGATGCTGGTGACGGCCAACCAGGCGCCCGCGGGCGGGTGGCCCACGCGCACGTCCATGGCGGCGAAGAAGTTGGCCACGCCCCCGTGCGGCACCACCACGCCCTTGGGCCGTCCCGTGGAGCCCGACGTGTAGATGACATACGCCGCGTTGTCGGGCGTGGTCCCCAGGGCCAGCGGTGACGCCGGCGCCGCCGCGTAGGGCTCCGCCGTATCCAGCAGCACGGTGTGCAGGCCGGACACGGGCAGCGTCCCCGCCAGATGGGACTGCGTGACGAGCACGCGCGCGCCCGAGTCCTCCAGCATGTACGTGAGCCGCTCCCGGGGATAGTCCGGGTCCAGGGGCACGTAGGCGCCGCCCGCCTCGAGGATGCCGAGCATCCCCGCCACCATCTCCACCGAGCGCTCGGCGCACAGGCCCACGCGCACCTCGGGGCCCACGCCCAGGCCTCTCAGGTGCAAGGCCAGCGCGGACGCACGACGCGCCAGCTCCGCGTAGGTGAGCGTCCCGTCCTCGGCGACCACCGCCACCGCGTCGGGCGTGCGGGCGGCCTGCTCACGGAACTGCGCGTGGATGCAGTGCGAAGGGTCCTGGGAGAGCGGCGCCGTGAAGTCGTTCCAGCGCTCCAACAGAGAACGGCGCTCCGCCTCGTCGAGCAGCGGAAGGTCCTCCACGCGCGCGTCCGGAGCAGCGACGATGCCCCTCAGCAACGCCTCCAGGTGGCCCGCGAGCCGCGCCATCGTCTCCGCCGAGAAGAGGTCCGAGCGGTACTCCAGCGCGCCCTCCAGCCCTCCTGGCGTCTCCACGACGGCGAGCTGCAGGTCGAACTTCGCCGTGCCCTCCACCGCGCCGTCCGGCACGGGCAACACCGGGCGCCACTGCATGCCCGGCACGTCCAGGTCCACCGGCGGCAGGCTCTCCAACACCAGGTTCGCCTGGAACAGCGGGTTGTCGCCGCCGCGGACCGCGCGCGACGCGCCCACCACTTCCTCGAAGGGCAGGTCCGCGTGGGCCAGGGCCTCGTGGAACGTGTGGCGCATGCGGCCCAGCAGCTCCCGGAAACGGGGCGCGCCAGACACGTCCGCGCGGAGCACCAGCGTGCTGGCGAAGAACCCCACCACGTCACGCAGCTCGGCCCGGTCCCGCTGCGCGAAGATGGTGCCCAGGCCGAAGTCGTCCTGACCGCTGTAGCGGTGCAGCAGCGCCGCCCAGGCCGCCGCCAGCGTGACGAAGAAGGTACAGCCCTCGCTCCGACCCACCGCCTTGAGCGAATCCACCAGCTCGGCCGGCAGCGCGAAACGGTGGAGCGCGCCGCGGAAGCCCGGCTCCCGGGGACGCGGGAAGTCCGTGGGCAACTCCAGACGCGGCAGGTTCTCCAGCTTCCGCGCCCAGTAGGCACGCTGCCCGTCCAGCGCGCCGCCCAGCCCGCGCTGCCAACGCGCGTAGTCCACGTACTGCAAGGCGGGCGCGCCCAGCGACGCGGCGGCGCCAGCCACCTCCGCGCGGTACAGCGCGGCCAGCTCCCGGGCCAGGACGCCAATGGACCAGCCATCGGTGACGATGTGGTGCTGGGTCATCAGGAGCACGTGCTCCTGGTCCTCCAGCGCCACCAACGCCGCACGCACCAGCAGCCCCTCCGACAGATTGAAGGGCGCCTCGCCCTGGGCCCGGGCCAGCAGATTCAGCCGTGCGTCACGCTCGGCGGGCGACAGCGCCCGCAGGTCCTCGCGGGCCACGTCCAGCGGACGCAGGGACGGCAGGAGCTGTTGCGGCTGGCCCTCCACTTCGGGGAAGGCCGCGCGCAGCACCGCGTGACGCGACAGGAGCCCTTGCAGCGCACGCTCCAGCGCGGACACGTCCAGCGCCCCGGAGAGCCGGAGCTGGAAGTGGACGTTGTACAGCGCGCTCTCCGGCACCAGCCGGTCCAGGAACCACAGGCGCTGCTGACCGGGAGACAGCGGCAGTTCGCCCTCCAGCGAGCCGGCCTTCAGCGGCGGCGCGGCGGGCGCGGCGGTGCCCTTCCACGCGTCCACCAGATGCGCGGCGGCGGCCCCCAGCGTCGGGTGCTGCCAGAGGAAGGCCACGGGCAGCGACACACCGAGTTCCTCTTCCAGCCGGCCGTGCAGCTCCAGCGCCATCAGCGAGTCGAGCCCCAGGCTGGCCAGCGACGTCTCCGGCGCCAGGGACGCGGGCGCCGTGCGCAGCACCCGCACGGCCTCCCCGCGGAGGAAGTCCACCAGCAGCGCCGGACGGACCTCCTCGGACGCCAGGGCCAGGCGCTCGCGCAGGGGCGCGGACGGCATGGAAGGCTCGGTCTCCGGCACCGGAGCGGCCTCCTCGCCCGACACCTCCACCACCTCCAGCGAGCCCGCCAGGAAGCCATCACGACAGGCGCGGCGCTGAATCTTCCCGCTCGACGTCTTCGGGATGCTCCGGGCCTGGAGCAGCACCACCGTGTGCGCATGCACCTGGTGCTCATCGGCCAGCGCGCGGCGCAGGGCGCCCACCACCGCCGCGCCGTCGAAGCCTTCGCGCACGTCGACCTCGGAGACCACCACCAGCCGCTCCTCCCCCTCCACGTCCACGGAGAAGGCGGCGCTGCAGCCGGGACGCACCGCGCGGTGCGCGCGCTCCGCGGTCATCTCCAGGTCCTGCGGATACAGGTTCCGGCCCCGGACGATGAGCAGATCCTTGAGACGGCCGGTGATGAAGAGCTCGCCCTCCGGCGACAGGAAGGCCAGGTCCCCGGTGCGGAGGAAGGGCCCCTCGCCATTGGCGAGCCGCGCGCCGAACGCATGCGCCGTCTCCTCCGGACGATCCCAATACCCACCCGCCACGCTGGGGCCAGCGACCCAGACCTCACCCACCTCGTTCGAGGCCCGAGGCACCCGCGTCTCCGGGTCCACGATGAGCAGCCGCTGGTCCGGCGCGCCCTGACCCGAGGACACCAGCGTGCGCGCCGTGGGCCCCTCCGCCGCGTCGGACGCGGGCTTCGCGCGCCCCAGCTCCAGCGAGCCGGTGTCGTAGCGCTCCTGCACACACAGCGTTCCCTTCACGCCGCCGCTGACGATGAGCGTCGCCTCGGCCAGGCCGTAGCAGGGATAGAAGGCCTCGCGCCGGAAGCCAGCGGGCGCGAACGTCTCCGCGAAGCGCTCCATCGTCTCGCGCCGCACGGGCTCCGCGCCGTTGAAGGCCAGGTCCCAGTGGCTCAAATCCAGACGGGCCACGTCTTCGGCGCGGGCCTTTCGCACGCACAGGTCGAAAGCGAAGTTGGGTCCACCACTGACCGTCCCCTTGAAGTGGGAGACGGCCTCCAGCCAGCGCAAGGGCCGCTGAAGGAACGCGATGGGTGACATCAGCATGCACGGGAAGCCCAGGTAGAGCGGCTGCAACACCTTTCCGATGAGCCCCATGTCATGGAACATGGGCAACCAGCCCACGCCCACCGAGCGCTCCGCCTGCAACCCGAAGTCACGCGTAATCAACGACTCGTTGTGGAGGATGTTGGCGTGGCTGACCTTGACGCCCTTCGGGTTGCCCGTGGAACCCGACGTGTATTGCAAGAAGGCCAGCGAGTCGGACGTCAGGTCCGGGCGCTTCCAGTCCGCGGCCTCGGCTTCCGGCACCGCGTCACTGGCAATCCACTGCAACTCACCCAGCTCGGGCGCCTGCGGCGTGAGGAACTCCGCCATCTCCTGGATGGTGCTCGTCGTCAGCACATAGCGCGCGCCACAATCCCGGGCGATGGCGCGGAGGCGCGGCAACGTGCGCTCCAACCGCGTGGGGTCCGGCGGGTAACACGGCACGGCGATGACGCCGCCATACAGACAGCCCATGAAGCCCGCGACGAACTCCAGGCCCGGCGGGTAGAGCAGCAGCGCCCGCTCCCCCTGCGCCCCCAGGGCACGCAGCCGAGCCCCCAGCGACCGCGCCCGTGAATCCAGCCGCCGGTAGGTCCACTCCTCCACCGGGCCGTCCACGTCTCCCGTCTCCAGGAAGCGATACAACAGCGCGTCGCCTTGAGACTCGGCGCGTTGACACAACACGTCCACCAGGGTGGGGAAACGGTGAGCTCGCGGCTCGATGTGCTCGGTCATGTCTTCTCCTGCGCTGGACACGGCCCGGGCTGACACACGGCCACGACATCCGGCTGAGCACGGAGAACCCCCCGGCAAACATCTTCCGGCCAAGGCCCCCCGAGACAACGTGCCGCTTCGCCCGGAAGAGGAAGCACGCTCGTACCTCGCTTGAGCCCGCCCCCTTGATACAGCGCAGCTTGTGCCACCGCCCTTGCCTGTTTGTCCATATAAACGATAAGAACGATTATTACAGCGATAGCGGTTCCTGATAAAAAGAACGCGGTATCCAGGTAGACGTCCTGGCCGTGCTCACGAAGACTCTAGCCATGCATCTGACACCGAGCGGCGCACGCCCGCGGAAGGCCCGCTGACGGCATGGCATTCTCAAGCAGGAACGTCGTCACGAACCCTGCCCGGGTCTTCAGTCTCATCTGGCTGGGTCAGCTCATCTCGTCGCTGGGGACGGGGCTCACCCAGTTCTCGGTGGGTGTCTACGTCTACCAGAACAGCGACTCCGTCACGGAGTACTCGCTGGCGTCGTTCTTCGGGTTCCTCCCGATGGTGTTGCTCGCCCCCGTCGCGGGCTCCATGGTGGACCGCAGCAACCGTCAGCGGGTGATGTTGCTGGCGGACCTGGGCGCGATGACAGCCATCGGGTTGATGTGGTGCCTTGTCGCGGCGGACCGCGCCGGGCTGTGGCCCCTTCAAAACTGGCACTTCTATCCCCCGCTGGCGATGAGCGCCGCCTTCAGCACCTTCCGCGTCCTGGCCTTCTCCACGACCACGCCGCTGCTGGTCTCCAAGCAGAACCTGGGCCGGGCCAACGGCATGGTGGAACTGGCCATGAGCGCGGGCCAGCTCCTGGGCCCCGCGCTGGCGGGCGTGCTGGTGGTGCGCATCGGCTTGCAAGGTGTGCTGCTCATCGACATGGCGACCTTCCTCTTCGCCGTGGCCACGCTGCTGAGCGTGCGCATCCCCCAGCCCGAACCAGACGCCGCGCGGACCGAGGCCAGGAAGTCGCTGTGGACGGACATCGCGCTGGGCTGGCGCTTCATCCGCGAGCGCACCGGCCTGCTCGGACTGCTGGGCTTCAGCTCCGCCGTCAACCTGATCACCGTGCTGGTGACGGTGCTCATCACCCCGCTGGTGTTGAGCTTCACGGACCCGACGACGCTGGGCCTGGTGGTGTCCTGCTCCGGCGTCGGCATGGTGGCGGGTGGAATCACCATGGGCGTCTGGGGCGGCCCGAAGCGGCGCATCCGGGGCGTGCTGGGCGCGGAGCTCGTCGCGGGAGTGGCCTTGCTGGCCGCGGCGCTCCCCGCCAGCGTGTTCGTCGTCGCCTGCGCCGCCTTCGTGTTCATGTTCACCGCGCCGGTGGCCATGGGCTGCTCGCAGGCCATCTGGCAGAGCAAGGTGCCTCCCGCCATCCAGGGACGGGTGTTCGCCACGCGCCGGATGCTCGCGCTGGTCGCCCCACCCATCGCCGCACTGCTCGCGGGCCCGTTGACGGACAAGGTCTTCGACCCCTGGATGGCAGCGGACGGCGCCCTGGCCAACACCTTCGGCCAGATTCTGGGCACCGGCCCGGGCCGGGGCATCGCCCTGCTCTACGTCGTCCTGGGCCTCCTGCTGGCAGGCTGCGTCATGCTGACCGCGTCCTCCCCGCGCGTGCGCGGCGTGGAAGACGAGCTCCCAGACGCGCTGCTGCCCCAGGGTATCCCCGCAGCGCAACAGCAAGCCTGAGCCGCCGCCGCGCGTCCGCTGGTCAACGCTTCGCGCCCGGCGGCACCGACAGCTTATTCTTGTTTTACAGACTGCCGTACAGTCCTTGCGGCTCCGGCCCCGGAGCCAAGGCCTCCGCCCGCCCCAGGCGTGGCGCGCCCGAGAAACCCTCGACCGCAAGGAGCACAAGCATGTCCGGCAAGTTCGTGTCACGCAGTCTGGCCCTGCTGGGAATCTGTGGGGGCCTGAGCGCCCTGGGAGGCTGTGGCGGCGCCGAGCCAGTGCCCGCCACCCTCGAACCAGTGGGTCAGGTGGAAGGCGCCGCCATTGTCGACACCATCACCGAAGGCACCTA
Source organism: Myxococcus virescens (assembly GCF_900101905.1). NCBI lineage: Bacteria > Pseudomonadati > Myxococcota > Myxococcia > Myxococcales > Myxococcaceae > Myxococcus > Myxococcus virescens. The sequence goes on from NZ_FNAJ01000016.1 coordinate 112,985, forward strand.
CGTCATCCGCTCGGTGATGACGAACAAGTGCATCGACGTCGCCTCGTCGAGCACGGCGGACGGCGCCAAGGTGCAGCAATGGGATTGCAACGGCACGAATGCGCAGCGCTTCCGCGTCACGCCCACGTCCGGGGGCTACTTCAGCATCATCAACGTGAACAGCAACAAGGCGCTCGACATCAAGGAGGTGAGCACCGCGCCGAACGCGCGGGTCCACCAATGGAGTTATGGCGGCGGAGCGAACCAGCAGTTCCGCTTCGTGAAGGAAGTGGGCAGCGAGTTCAGCATCCGCGCGCGTCACACGGACATGGCCATTGACGTGTACTGGGGCAACACGGCCAATGGCACGGAGCTGGTGCAGTACCCCTACGAACAGCGCACGAACCAGCGCTGGACGTTCGACCGCATCGACGGGGGCGGTGGCAACCCCGGCACGGGGCTGGCCGCCATCCTGAGCGAGTCCACGTTCAACGCCATGTTCCCGAACCGGAACCCCTTCTACACGTACAGCAGCCTCATTGCCGCCGCGAACACCTTCCCGGCCTTCGCCAACACGGGCTCGCTGGAGACGCGCAAGCGCGAGGTGGCGGCCTTCTTCGCCAACACGGCCCATGAGACGGGCAACTACGTGTACGTGGAGGAGATCAATCGCGGTGACTACTGCGGCTCATGGGGTCCGCCGGGCTGCTACTGCGTCGCGGGCAAGAAGTACTACGGACGTGGGCCCATCCAGTTGTCCTGGAACGGCAACTACTGCGCCGCCGGCGCCGCGTTGGGGCTGCCGCTTCACACCAACCCGGACCTGCTGGCCCAGGACGCCAACGCCGCGTGGCGCTCCGCCTTCTGGTTCTGGACCACGCAGGCCGGCGCCGGAACCATGTCCGCGCACCGCGCCATGGTCGACGGCCACGGCTTCGGTGAGACCATCCGCACCATCAATGGCTCGCTGGAATGCAATGGTGGCAACCCGGGCCAGGTGCAGAGCCGCATCAACAACTATCAGCACTTCACCAACATGCTCGGCGTGAGCCCTGGCGGCAACCTGGGCTGCTGAGCCGCGTCACCAAGGTGGGGATGGATCGCACCTCCACCTCACGCCGAACGCCGGGCGGCCTCCTGCTCCAGGCCGCCCGGCTCCAGCACCTCGCCCCGGCAGCACCCGCGTCCGGCACCGGGCAGCCCCCTGCCCCGTCTCCCGAAGGAACGCGCTGCCGCGCCTGACGGCGCTCCCCGCGTCGACCGCGCTCCCGGAACGTCCCCCCCGAGCCGCCCTGGGTTGCATCGGACAACGCCCGTATCCGCCCCGAAGAGTGCAACTGAGGGATGGGTCTGTCTTTACCACCTGGGTGGTATGGGCAACGCGCGCCAGAACTCCTGAACAGTCCGTGTCTCGCGAAGCCCCCGCTCCTCCCCGGCTGGCAGGGCAGGAGACCACGCAGTGCATCACAACATCAGACACGGAAGCAGGGTGTCTTCGCAGACGCCGAGTCCGCGACGACCTGCGCCGTTGGCAAACCTGACTCGCCCAAGCCAACGAATGGAGCCCAGGTGCATTGACTCCACTGTCTGCATTACCGTCCATGAACATACCACCCGGGAGGTACAGACACGCGGCGCGCCTGCCAGGAACCATTTGGGTGGCGCAGATGCATGTTTCCGTCGAACTCACCAGTGCGGCTCCGAAGGAGCACATGCGCGCACGTATTGAGCGCGTCCACGGAAACTTCCGATGAGGAGTCAGGATGGGAATTCCAACACGAGACGAGGACGTCGCGTTGCATGCGCGCATCCTCCAGCGAGAGTCGGTGGCGAACGTGGACGCGTTTGCGGTCTTCGTCGACCCCATCATCGCGGCCGTGAAGTACGCCCGAGGATGCACCCACGAAATGGCCCGTGACGCCGCCATCGACGTGTTGCTCGACTACCTCGAGGCCCCCGAGCGCTTTGACCCGCAGCGAGGTCGCCTGTTCGCCTACCTGGCGCAATCCGCGAAGAACACGGTCACTGACTGGCAGCGCTCGGCGACGAGGCGCCAGGCGCGCGAAGAAAAATTCGGCCTCCTTTTCGAACTTCTGGGGAGGTCTCCGAAAGACTGTTTGGAGCAATCCGCGGAGGTGAAGCGCGTCGTGGAACGCATCGAACAATCCGACCTGTCCCAGGTGGACCGCGCGTTCCTCGGACTCATGCTCCAGGGAGAACGGTCGACCCAGCGGTTCGCCGAGGTGCTCGGCCTGGGCGCGCTCCCCGCAGTCGACATCCAGCGCGAAGTGAAGCGCAACCGTGACCGCATCATGAAGTGGCTGGTGCGCTTTGGAAGGGAGGTTTTCGGTGACGAATCCTGATTGGCTTGAGACTGCGGCCAGGCGGAGCACAGAGAAAGCCTGGATGCTTGGCCATGCGTTCGAGCGTTACCGCGCGATTGAAGGCATCACCACCACGGACCTCGCGAACGAACTGGGTTGCTCGCTGGAAGCGCTTCACTGGCTGTCCCTCTGCCGACGTCCCGTTGGCGCTTCTTTTGCCAGGCAGACCATCGCGGTCGCTCAGCGCTTCGCGGTCAACGAGCGGGTCCTGGTCCGAGTGCTTCGACACGTCGAGGTCATCGACGCCCTGACATCCGATGACGAAGGCGAGGCGGTGACCGGCGCCCGGCGCATCCAAATCGCGGCCAGGGACCGGATTCGTGACGATGAGGATACTCCATGATGGGTCGTTGGCTGGATGAGGCCATGGCCATCAGTGGGCTCCAGGAGTGCACTGCCTATCCGCGCGACCTGGCCGTAGAGGCCCCCTACCAGCTGTCCGTGGAGACGGTGCCCATCCCCAGGCTCACGACAGCGCACGTGGCGGATTGGACATCGAAGCGGAAGGTTCCACATCCCATCTCCGACACCCACCGGGACATCTACGGGTGCATGGTCGCCTGGAAAGGGAGCGCCCTGCTCTTCCACGACACGGGTGACTCGGAGGATGAACAGCGCTTCACCGTGGCACATGAGGTCGCGCACTTCGTGCTCGACCACGTGATTCCCCGCGAGCGAGCCCTGCGCTACTTCGGAGAAGGAATCCGCCCCGTCCTCGACGGAAAGCGAGACGCCAGCCTGGAGGAAAGACTGTCTTCGGTTTTCGGGCAGGTCCCACTGGGCGTCCAGGTCAAGCTCATGGACAGGACCCCATCCGGGCACCTTGCCTCCGGAGCCATTGCGGAAGCCGAACGGCGTGCCGACCGGCTTGCGCTCGAGTTCCTCGCGCCAGCAGAGCTCGTGCGGCGGATGCTCCGTACCACCCCGGGAGAAGACGGCGTCCTGCGGGTGGCCAGCCGCTTCGGTCTCCCTGAAGACAAGGCCAGGGGCTATGCCCACGCGCTCATGCGACAGGAGCGCGCCCAGCGATTCTCCATCATCGAATTTCTTGGCGAAGACAGGAGCTAGGCATGGCGGGTGGTTTTCACGCCGAAGACGGAGCGGACCTCGTCGGTGACGACGACTTCTTCGACGCGTTTGGAGAGGATCTGCGGACGACGCTCAACCTCGACACATGGTCGCAGGGGCTCGACCTGGAGAGCGTCATGGCGCGGTTCCGAAAGGAAATCGCCAGTGCCGTGGACAAGGAGGGCGCCGTGAAGAAGATCATCCGGCAACAAGTCCTCCCGAAAATCTCCGCGAACGCTCGCGGTGGTGCCAAAGAGGCTGGAGTCTACCGGGCCACGCCCGAAGAACTGGCCACGGTCCATCAGAGCCTGCTCTTCTCTGGGAAGGTGGAGGCCGTCAACAGCATCTCGACGAGTCACGAGAGCCTGCCAATTGGAATCACCCAGATTGGAATCGCCGCGGTGGGTTACGGAGGGACGAGCGGAACATTTTCCCAGCGGCTGTTCCGGAAGGAGATGTCGGACCAGCGTTCGAATCCCGTTCAAGAGGCACTCGCGTGCATCAACCAGCGGATGGACAGGTCGGCCAGTCCTCGCGAGCGGTCGCTTTCCAAACTGGCTCGTCGCGGTATCAAGACCTACGCCGAACGGGCCGTGCTCGTGGACAAGTCCGAAGCGGAGTGGCGTATCGGGCATGGCAATCCATGCGCTTATGAACTGATCACAGGCTCGGGTTACATGGGCCTCCTGCGCGAATCCATCCATGTGCTCAGGCGCCTCATCCTCCAGCAGAAGAAGTTCGTGTTCGTTCCGAGCACGCTCGAGGAGCGAGGCATCCTGACCATCGGTCATGCGCTCCAGGCTGGCGAGTACGTCATCTTCGAAACGCTCGAGCGCTATGGGAAGCGGGTCATCGAGCAATGGAAGTACGGGGACCGCAGCCAGAACTTCGCGGCGAGGTTCGTTCAGGAATGCTGCCCCGAGGTCATCTCCGGTGTGTTTCGCGCATCTGAGCGAACCCCTCCCCGCTCATTCTATGCGCATCGCGACCACGTCCACCTCGCGGCGCGAGTCGCCATGGCGGACAGCATCCTCCGACCCGATCGGGGATTCCCCATGCTGCTCGATGTCGCGGAAGCGTCGTGCCGGAGCGCCTTCGGTGAGGATGGGTTCATGGGTCTCGTGCATGACGCCTATGCCCAGGCAGGAGCCAACCTCGAGTTCTTCAACGAACACACCAAGAGCCATTAGGCCAGGGGGACCATGAACATGGCTGACGACGGCAGGGGGCAACGCGCGCCGGGTGCCGGAACTTTCCGGGGGCAACCCGTCGCATCAGGACAGGCTGTGACCCGGTCGGGTGACGTGTCGGAGGATCCAGGCAATTGGGGCGATCCACCGCCCGGCCACCGCGCGGCGAGGCCCCCCAACGGTCCCACACGGCCCGGCCCGATGCCGAACATGGGCGTAGGCCGGCCGCCGCCCGGGAAGAATGGACAGCACCGCCCTGTCCCCACGGCGGCAGCCCCCGTCATGAATGGCAAGGCCCCTGGGCCCGTGGCTCCGCGGGAGCCTGACGGTGCGGTCGTTCGACCGACCCCCACCAAGACGCTGAACGAGCTCGACGAACTCAGGAACCAGGCCCATACCGGTCCCCAGGTGGATCCAGAGCTGGCAGCGGCGGTGGGATTCACCCACTTCGACGTCACCTCCAGCCAGGACAACCTCATCACCGTGTTGCTCACGCGCGAGGATTTGCACCTGCTCGCGTCGCAGACGCTGGTCCGGGTGAGGTCGAGGGAGGACAACCGCGCCTACCTGGGCGTCGTCGTGCGGGGCCCCTTCGCGGAACCGAACGCGGTGCCCGCCAACTCCACCATGGCCATTGGCGTGGTCACCCACGGCAAGAAGCTGGCGTACACATTCGACTATCACGGGCGCGCGGAGATTGAGATTGTCGGAGAGGAAGTCGAAGGCACGCTGAAGCCTCCCCGCTTCCGGCCCCGGCCGCAGAGCCCCGTCTTCCTGCTCGACGAGGCGGAGAGCGCTCGCGTGCTGGGCGTCGGCGGCGACATGTGCCTGGGGCTGGTGGTCGGGTACGAAAAGATGGAGGCCCGGCTCAATCCCCGGGACAAATCCATCCTCCCACGCCACACGGGCATCATCGGAACCACGGGCGGCGGCAAGTCCACCACGGTGGCCACGCTCATCCACCGAGCCCAAGCGGATGGCATCGCGACCATCGTCTTCGACGTGGAGGGTGAATACACGCACGTGGACCAGCCCACCGACCATGCCGCCATGCTCGAGGCGCTCAAACGGCGAGGCCAGCGTCCGCAGGGCGTCAAGGACTTGCACATCCACCACCTCACCGGGCGAGACAGCCTCAATCCGCGGCACCGGAACAAGCACTCGTTCTCGCTCAAGTTCTCCAGCCTGTCTCCGTACGCGCTCGCGGAGATTCTCGACATGTCGGACGCACAGCAGGAGCGGTTCCTCAAGGCCTACGACGTCACCAAGCTCTTGCTCGAGGACTTCAACATCTACCCGCAGACGGAAGAGGAGCGCCGCCAGGTCCTCGACGTGGACGAATTGTCCACGGGCTTTCCGCACATGACCATCGACCACGTGCTGGACGTGGTCAGCGCGTACATCTACAGCCTCAGTGACGAAGGCAAATCGGAGACGCGTGGCAGGTCACGCGCCACCCCTCGGAAGCAGGCGTCCCTGCTCGAGGAGAACGACGACGCGGAGGCCGACCCGGACGTCACTGCCAAGGCGCCATCGCGCGGACTGATGCTGCGCACCGAGTTCAAGAGCAACTTCGGCCGCGTCATGGCGCGCGTCATGGCCCAGAGCAGCCGGCACGAAATCAGCTGGAAGGCCCTGGCCAGCAAGCTCCACCGGCTGCGGCGCCTGGGCATCTTCGACGTGGGTCACGAGCAAGGCGTGGACTATGAGTCCATGCTCACACCCGGGCGCGTTTCCGTCATCGACCTGTCAGACACGGACTCACCGCAGCTCAACAACCTGGTCATCGCAGACATCCTGCGAGGCCTCCAGGAGGCGCAGGAGCGACGCTACGAGCGGGCCAACGCGAAGGACCAATCCGTCACGCCGGTCCTCATCATCATCGAAGAGGCCCACGAGTTCCTCTCCGCGAACCGCATTGCCCAGATGCCCGTGCTCTTCGAGCAGGTGGCGAAGATCGCCAAGCGGGGCCGCAAGCGCTGGATGGGGCTCGTCTTCGTCACCCAGCTTCCGCAGCACCTGCCCAACGAGGTGCTGGGCCTCATCAACAACTTCGTCATCCACAAGATCGCCGACAGCTCTGTCATCTCGCGCATGCAGAAAACCGCGGGCAGCATCGACGAGAGCCTCTGGAACCGGGTGTCACGGTTGGCCCCCGGTCAGGCACTGGTGTCGTTCAGCAACTTCACCCGGCCGCTGATGGTCGCGGTGGACCCCGCACCGGTGAAGCGGCTGCTGGTGGAGTGACACGTGCCTCGCGTTTCATCCTCCTGACACCTTGGGTGCGGGGGGACTGGACGCGCGGGCCAGCCCTGGCCAGAAAGCGGACATGAACCGACACATGAAGGCCGCGCTCGCGGTCGTGGCCCCGCTGCTCCTCACGGCTTGCAGCGGAACCTCCGACGATGACGGCGATGCCTGCGCACAGGTGCGGGTGTTCGCTCGGCCTGCCTCGGGCGGCGCCGAGTGCCGGAGCTTCGCGACGCCGTGCGACGTGCCTCAGGGGTACGTCGAATGCTGCGGTGCATTCCATGGCGATTGCGTGTCGCCGGGGACACGCTGCGTGGACGACCCGCTGGATGCCTGCTCGCCTGGCTCGGGAGCAACGGACTGCCCCGGCATCTGCCAGTGACGCCGGGCGCGGGAGACTACGACGTCTTGTTCTTCTCGCCGGAGGACCTCGACGCGTCCTGCCCCTCCCTCTTCCGGTAGCCCCAGGTGGAGCTCCACATGCCGGGCCCAGTGAAGATCACGGTGATGAGCGTCATCACCGCTGCGCCGATCAGAATCTCGACCACCATGCCGCGCACTCCCCTCCGCACGAACTGTCCGTACGGTAATCTCGAAACCCACCGCCGTGCGTCCTCATGCCGTAACGCCCAGCAGTAGGCAATGCGCGTGAGATTAGGACGTCTCCTAGCGACGCTGCGCCCCGCCTGCCTGCCCGCGCCAGGGCCTCGATGGGGTAGTCTCACGGCCCCATGTCACGCCCCCTTCCCTCTGCGTCGAGGGACCGCAAGCGCCTCCGCGCCGCGGCCCTGCTGGCCGCCCTCTTGTCGCTGTCCGCCTGTGAGGGGCGTGAAACACCACCGGGGCCGAATGAACCGTGTGTCGGGGCTGCTTGTGGACCACAGCAACCGCCCGACACCGCGCTCGAAGGCAGCGTGCGCATCGCGGCCTTCAACGTGCAGCGGCTCTTTGACACGGTGTGCGACTCCGATGCGTGCGGCGGCAGCAACTATGAGGCGCTGCCCACCCCCTCCGAGTTCGGTCTCCAGGCGGACCGGCTCGCGTCCGCCATCTCGCGACTGAACGCCGACGTGGTGCTGTTGGCGGAGGTGGAAACCCAGGCCTCGCTCGACGCGCTCACGTCACGGCTCCCCCGCTTCGGCTATTCGGAGCTGGGCGAGACGGGCGCCGCGGCGTCCGTGGACGTGGCCGTCCTCTCCGTCCACCCCATCACCGACGTCCGCGGGCATCGGGAACGCACGCTGTGGCGCCCGGATGGCTCCGCCACCCGGTTCTCCCGCGAGCTGCTGGAGGTCCACCTGGACGTGGACGGGAAGAAGGTCATCGTCTTCTCCGCGCACTTCCGCTCCAAGTCCAACGACGACGCCGGGCGCCGCTTCGCCGAGGCCGTGGCGGCGCGGGACATCGTCGCGGGCGCGGCCCAGGCGGCTCCGGACGCGCTGGTCGTCCTTGGGGGAGACCTCAACGACGTACCGGGCTCGGAGCCCATCACCGCGCTGGAGCGCGACGACGCGCTGCTGCGCGTCTCCAGCGACCGGCCAGCCAGCGAAACGTGGACGTACACCTACCACGGCGACCACCAGGCCATTGACCACCTGTACCTGGCGCGCGGCGGGGGCTCGTATGTGCCCGGCTCGTTCCGTACGGCGAGGGACCCACGGGGCGGCTATGGCGGGTCGGACCACGCCGCCGTGTACGCGGACTTCCTGCCCGCGCCCTGAGGCCAGCTCAGGCCGTGGCGGGAATGGCCTGGATGTCGAGCTCGAGATCGATCTTCTCGCTGACGAGCCAGCCGCCATTGTCGAGCGTCTTGTTCCAGCGGATGCCGTAATCGGTGCGGTTGACGGTGGTGCGCGCCGAGTAGATGAGCCGCGAGTTGCCCCACGGGTCCTTCGACGTGCCGATGTGCCGGGCGTCGAAGGCCACCGGCTGCGTGACATTGCGGATGGTGAGGTCGCCCAGGAGCCGGAAGCTGGCACCGCCCGCGGGTTCAATCCTGGTACTGCGAAAGGTGAGCTTGGGCGCCGCTTCGGCGTCGAGGAAGTCCGGTGAACGCAGGTGCGCGTCCCGGTCTGACGAGCCCGTGTAGATGCTCGCCGTTTCCACGGACATCTCGACTTCACCCTGAGTGGGCTGCTCGGGATTCACGCGGAGGATTCCGGAGAAACGCTCGAAGCGACCGTGGACGCGCGCCACCACCATGTGGCGCGCGACGAAGAGGACGGACGAGTGGGAAGCGTCGATGTTCCAGGTGCTGACAGTCATGGGAGGGCGCTCGGCGGATGAGGGGGCGGGAAAACCGGTGCGCGCCGGGGGGCGCAAGCGGACCTTGACTAGATAATGACCCACTCATTGAAACTCCATGCACACGGTGTGACGAAGCCGGATGCATGATGAATCGCGCGCGAAACACGACAGTCTGGAACTTGTGATGGTTCCGTCTCATCCTTCCGCTTGAGCGCGTGTTGCGGGGTGTGGCGTGGGCGCTCCTGCATCGCCCGCGTCGCCGGTCCCCCGACATCGAGCCGCTGTCATTTTGCGTGAAGCTTGAAACGGGGGGATTCTGCTTTCACGGCCAGGCCGGGGGGAGCCGAACCATGTGACAAGCGCTCCTTGCCGCACCGTGGCCACGCCGCCTCGTCTTGGAGCCACGTCATCGCATGCGGATTGCCGTCATCGCCACGTACACGCACCCCACCCGGCTGCGCCTCAAAGAGCCCTCCATCATGCAGTCCTCCGTGCCGGAGCTCATCGCCGGCCTGTGCCCCCCGCACGCGGAGGTGGAGATCTTCAACGAGAAGGAGCGCGACATCCCGATGGACCGCCACTGGGACCTCGTCTTCTTTTCCTATCTGCACTCCTTCTACGAGCACACCAAGGTGCTCTCCACCCTCTTCCGCCAGCGAGGCATGACGACGGTCGCCGGCGGCCGCCACGCCAGCTACTTCCCGGACGACGCCCAGCAGTACTTCGACGCCGTCATCACCGGCGAGCCCGAGGCCAACGTTCCCGCGCTCATCGAGGACTTCGAGAAGGGCCAGCTCCAGCCGCGCTACCAGCGCCCGCCGCTGGGCCCCGCCGCCATCCGGCCCTACCGTTACGACCTCATCGACTTCACCCACAACAAGCTGCGCCTGCCCGGCATCGAGGCCTCACGCGGCTGCCCTTTCTCCTGCAACTTCTGCGTCCTCACCGGCAACGAGCGCTACCGCTATCGCCCTGTCGCCCACGTCATCGACGAAATCCAGCAGCACATGCACTGGAACCCCAACTTCATGGGGCTGATGGATGACGCCTTCGTGTTCCTCGACAACAACCTCGGTGGCTCACCGAAATACCTGCGCGAGCTGTGCGAAGCCCTCATCCCGCTCAAGAAGACGTGGGGCTGCGCCCTCACCTTCAACGTCCTCAAGGACGAGTCGCTGGTGAAGCTGATGGCCAAGGCGGGCTGCCGTTACGTCTACACCGGCCTGGAGTCCCTCAACCCCGACTCCATCAAGGCCATGAACAAGGGCCAGAACAAGCTGAGCGAAGTGGACGCGGTCATCCGCCGCGTCTTCTCCGCCGGCATCCTGTTGTCCTTCGGCCTCATCGTGGGCTCGGACGGAGACACCAACGCGTACCTGGAGAAGCTCCCCGAGTACCTCTCCGACCTCCAGTACTTCTCCGTCACGTTCCTGGGCATCGTCTGCCCCTATCCGGAGACGCCCTTCTTCCGCGAGCTCCAGGCGGAGAACCGCCTGCTGCCAGGCACCGTGAGCCGCGACTACGACGGCTACACGCTCTGCCACCGTCCCAAGAACCTGGACCCATCCGAGGTGGTGGAGCACTTCCACCGGCTCTGCGCGCAACTCGGCAGCCTGCCCAACATCGCCCGGCACTACTGGTCCAAGCTCACGATGAGCGACATGCCCCGGTACAAGCAGACCATCCTCTTCTCCGGGCCCGAAATCGTGAGCATCCGAAACCCGGTGAAGAACACGGCACGGCGCTACGTCGCCGGGCAAGACGCCCTGGAGTACTGGGACACGCAGCAGATGGCCCAGCTGGGCCTTCAGCCGCAGCGGCTCACGTGAGCGCCGCCGCCAGCACCGGCGCCGTATCCCGAGGACTGGACTCCAGCCGCTCCACCCGCCGCAGCTCCGCCTGCGCGTCAATGGCGGTGAAGATGCCACGCGCGCGGGCGAGCAACGCCGTGCGCCGGTGAGGCAACGCCGCCGCCGCGTCCAGGTAGGCCACGCCCGTCTCCCAGCGGTTGGGCGTGGCCTCCAGCACCTCGAGCGCGCGGTCGAACAGCGGCTCCGCGGCCTTCGCGCCCCGCTTGAGCGCCTTCGCACGCGCCATCACCCGCAAGGCCGGGCCGCGCAGATAGGGGTAGAGCGCCCCCAACGCCCGCGCCTTGAGCGCGCAGCGGCGGTAGAGGGCCCACAGTTGCTCGCGCGGCACGGAGACAGCGCCCTGCTCCAGCGCGAAGAGCGCGCCCTCCGCCGCGTCCACGAGCCCAATCTGGAGGAAGGGCACCAGCACGTGGTAGCGCCACAGCGCCTCGTCGGCGCGCACCGCCATCAGCGCGGCTTCCTCCACCTGGTGCTCGCGCACCGCCACGTTGACCAGGTGATTGAGGCTGGCGCACTGGTTGGCCAGGTCCTGGACGTCGATGCTGATGCGCAGACCTTCCTCCAGCTCCGCGCACAGCTCCCCCACATCTCCATCGCCCCGCAGGTAGCGGCACATGGGGACCCACGCGTGGGACCAGCCCTGGTGCATCAGCGCGTTGAGCTCCACACCCACGCGCCCCATTTCGAGGTACGCACGCTCCGCATCCTGGAAGCGCGAGGCCAGGAACTGGCTGGTGGCCAGCATCATCAGGCCCGTCTGCACCTCCCACATGTCCCCCACCTGCCGCAGCAGCGACACCGCCTGCTCGCCGTACTCGGTGGCGCGGGCCTGCTCGTTGGTGAAGATGGACTGCGTGGCCAGCCGGCTCAACGCCACGCCCTCCGCCGCCGTATCCCGTGAGCGCCGCGCATGCTCCAGCGCGCGCTGACACCAGTGCCCCGAACGCCCCACCAGCCCCGAGCCGAACAGCAGCGAGCCGTAGTAGCTGGTCGCCAGGCTCAGGCCGTACTCACTGCGCGAGCGCTCCGCCATCGTCGTGGCCACCAGCGTGGCCCAGGTGAGCTTCCCGATGTCCGCGAAGTAGTAGATCTTGATGAGCGAGATGAGCGTGGACAGCTGCTTCAGGTACAGCGGCAGCCGCGCGCCCAGTGGCCGCACCAGCCAGGGAAACAGGCCGTAGAGCAGGTGCAGCCCCATGGCCAGCACCGAGCGCAGCACCAGCGCCGCCATGCTCCGCGGCATCGTGCGCCCCATGAGCTCCAGCGCCGTCTCCAGCTCCTGGATGGCGCGCTTCGACTCGCCCTTCTCCTGGTGGGCCCGGCCCAGGCCCAGGTGAATCTCCGCGCGGCGCGGCACCTGCTCCTCGTCCGCCAGACACTGCTCGAACATGAGGATGGCGCCCGCGTAGTTGCCCGCGTTGAGCAGGGTCTCCGCCAGCTCCTTCATCACGACGTGCGTCTTGCGGAGGACCTCCTCCGGGTCCAACGCCACGGTGCCACCCAGAATCTCCATGGCCCGGTTGTAGTGGTGGACGGCGTCGTCGTTGGCGTACTGCTCGCGCGCGCTGCGCGCCGCCATCAACGTGTACTCCAGGCCCTTCACCTCGTCGTTTCCAGCCAGCGAATGGTAGGCCAGGATGCCCGCCGACTTGACGGGGTTCTCCCCGGCGCGGGCCTCGATGAAGCGCGCCATGCGCCGGTGCAGGTCCTCGCGCGCGGACACCAGCAGCGTGGTGTACGCCACGTCGCGGATGACGATGTGCTTGAAGATGCAGGTGAAGGGCTCCTCCAGTTCCAGGAGGATGAGCCCCAGCCGCGTCAGCGTGTCGATGGCCTCGCGAATCCGCTCCGGGGACACCGAGCCGGGCGCCAGCGCGGCCACCGCCTCCAGCGTGAAGATGCGCCCCACCACGGAGGCCACGCGCACCACCAGCTTCTCCGTCTCCGTGAGCAGGTCGATGCGCGCCAGCACCACGTCCTGGATGGAGTCCGGCAGCTCCAGCCCCTGCAGGCTGCGCTTGAGCTCCAACCGCTCCGCCCCCGGCGCCACCGGTCCCAGGTAGCCCTTCTCCACCATGCCCTGGACGATGGACTCGGTGAAGAACGGGTTGCCCTGCACCTTGGCCAGCAGCAGGTCCTCCAGCGCCGTGTCCGGCGTCTCCATGCGCAGGTGCAGCCGCAGCAGCGCCCGCGTGTCCTCGTCATCCAGGCTGGACAAGTCCAACCATCGCAGCCCGGGCAGCCCCTTGAGGCTCTTGAGGTGGTCGCCCGGCCGCATCGTCACCAGCAGCGTCACCCGCAGCGGGGACAACCGCGCGGCGACGTACTCGATGAGGTCGACGGAGATGTTGTCGGCCCAGTGCAGGTCCTCGAAGAAGAGCAGCACCGGCGTCTGGCGCGACACCTTCTCCAGGAGCTGGAGGATGATTTGGAAGAGCTTCTGGTTCTTCCGCCGGGCATCCAGGCCGCGCGTGAGCGGTGACTCCTCCACGGGCAAGCCCAGGATGCCCGCGAGCACGGGTATCCATTCCGGCCCCGTGTCCTCCAGGCCCGCGAAGCCCTGGCGCAGCTGGGCCAGCTGCGTCTCCACGTCGTCGCCTTCGTGCAGTCCGAAGAGTTGGACGAGCACCTCCTTCCACGGGAAGAAGGGCGTGAACATCTCGTACGAGTAGCAGATGCCGTAGAGGCTGTGGGCCCCCCGCGTCTCCGCCACCTCCACCACCTTCGCGCCCAGCCGCGACTTGCCGATGCCCGCTTCGCCCGACACCACGCAGATGCGGCCGTGGCCCTCCAGCGATTCGTCCACGGCCTGGCGCAGCGACTCCACCTCGCGCTGCCGGCCGACGATGTCGCCCTTGCCCTTGAGGAACAGGCTGCGGCGCACCTCCGCCGACAGCCGGTAGACAGGCACCGCGCGTGACACGCCCTTGAGCCGCGCGTCCTCCACGAACTCGGTGTCGAAGCCGCCCTGGTGCAGCTTGCGCTCCGTCTGCGCGTCGATGTGGATGCCGCTGCCCTGCCCGTGCGTCATCAGGCGGGCGGCCATGTTCACGACTTCGCCGAGCGCGGAGTACCCCTTGCGCCAGGGAGAGCCCATGTCGCCGAAGTAGGCCGGACCGGTGGCGATGCCAATCTGCAGCGACGAGACGAAGGGGAAGGACTCCCGCTCCCGCATCAGCTTGCACGCGAGCCGGCAGGCCAGCACCTCCTTGCTCTGCAAGGCCGTGGGCGCGCCGAAGATGACGTAGAGGACGTTCCCCTTGTCGGTGAAGTCCGTCATCAGCAACACGCCGCCGTGGTGCGCGCTCTCCCGCTGGACGTATTCGTAGAAGGCGTTCAGGTCGCGGGTGAAGTCCTCCGGCCGCGCGGACGCACGCTGGCTGTCGAAGCGGAGGAAGAAGCAGGTGACGTCACGGAAGTCGCCGCTGAACTCCTGGTGCGCCGTCGTGATTTTCGTGAAGAGCACCGGGTGCAGCAGCAGCGAGCACCGGGCCACCATCTCCGGCCCCGAGGGCAACACGAAGCCGGGCGCTGGAGGCACGCGCAACGGCACGGTGGGCGCCAGGCGGTACGCGTTGCCGCGGGCCTCGCCTTGACGGGCCGGCTCCGGCAGCAGGGCCCACGCCTCCGGGCTGAGCAGCACCTCCCCCACCGTGGCCCGCTTCTCCGCCGCCACCGCCTGCGCCAGCGGCTGGCCGATGAGCGCGGGGTGCATCCACATGCCCGTGGCGCCCAACACCACCCGGTGGGCTTCGCCGAACCCGATGCCGATGCGCGACGACACGCTGAAGCGCTGGCCCAGCAGCTCCAGTTGCGCGAAGCGGGACAGCCGCTGCTGGACGTCCAACGCACACCGGGCCGCGCGCTGCACCGCGCCGCTGGCGTCCACGTCCGGCTCCACCTCGAAGCAGGCCAGGATGGAGTCACCGGCGAACTGGTAGATGTCACCGCCGTGGTCCTTCACGACGTCGATCATCTCCGTGTAGTAGCTCGTCAGGAGCCGCTGGAGCGCATCGATGCCCCGGGGCCCGGCCCCGCTCAGGCTGACGACGATGGGCGTGAAGCCCGCGATGTCCAGGAGCAGGATGGCGCCTCGCACCGGCTCCACGAGCGGCAGCGCGTGCGCCTCCGTGCGCTCCAGACGCCGGAGCACGGCGCCGGGGATGTAGGGCGCCAACGTCGCGAGGATGGGGTCGATGTCCACCGGAGACATGGCCGTGCGCTCAGCCCAGGGCGTTGAAGCGGATCCACATGGCCAGCACGCCTACCACCGCATAGAAGCCAATCTCCACCGTCTCCGACACCGGCTGCGCCTTCTTCAGCGCGCCCCACGTGTGGACGACCACCATTCCCGCACACACCCAGCCGATGAGGTCGAAGATGGCGGGGCCTGGCCGAGACACGAAACGGGCCGCCGTGAGGATGATGGCCAGCGCCACCGCGCCAAGGCAGCGCCCGAAGTACACCGTGAGGTGATTGTTCCCCTCCGGCAGCCGCCACCCGAACCAGCGCGCCCACGTCAGGGGCATCAGCAGCAGGGGAATCGCGAAGACGACCAGGAAGAGCGTCCCGGCGATGACGAGGAACCAGCTGGCGAGCGGATGGTCGGGACTGATCATGATGGCGCACTCGAGACGACGCGGCCCGCCCTGCCTGGGTGGCCACCGCCCGTTCCCCCGAGTGCATCATCCTAGACGTTTTCCAGCGGCTACGGCACGGCCAGGCGGAGCGGATCACGCACCGCGGCCCGGAGGAACTCGGCCACCCGCTCCAGGGAGTCCGTCCGCTCCAGCTCCGCTGGGAAGCGCCGGAAGGACTCCGGCGGCCCGTAGAGGATGACCGGCTTGCCATAACGCAGGGCCAGGACCGCCTCGGCCACCGTCCCCGCGCCCCCGGGCAGCGACACCAGGGCGTGCGGCGTGAGCACGTTGATGTGATTGCGGCTGAGCGGATCCGTCCCCTGCTCTCCGCTGAGCGGCAGATGCGTGTAGATGGGCAGCTCCACGTTGGGATTGGGGTAGCCCGAACGGGGCCGGTATTCGCCGCCCTCCACCGTGCCTGGGACGATGCCAATGGAGATGCCGTGCCGGTACTCCACCTGGACGAAGGCATCCGCCGCAGTCCGCATCACCCCGCTGCCAGCGCCCGTGAGCAGGTCGAAGCCCGCCTCGGCGATCCACCGGACCAGCGGGATGACCCGCTCCGCGTGGTCCTCCTTGCCAGAACCGAAGACACCGATGATCCGCCGTGGCCTGCGCATGGGCTCTGCTCCTTCCCCCGGTAATGACGGGCCCTTCCTCCAGCTTGTTCCAACCGCGCGCCGTCTTCCTCTCACGACGGTTCATTGCCCCACATTCCCCCCGCCGGGCGTTCACCGATGGAAGCCTTCACACGTGGAGCGTGACGGATTGGACGCTTCACCTGTCAGACCCCCTCTCTACCTTCCTCGGCATGCGACTGGAGGTCGTCCATGTTCGACAGTTGTGGAGGATGTGAGCGCCGCGGAAGCGCCGGTGAAGTGTTCGACTGGTGCGCCCACTGCGAGCTGTCCCTGTGCCCCCGCTGCATGGAGCGCGGCTGCTGCGACCACGAGCCCGCCGAGTCCGGCCGCTCGGCGCCCCGGTGCCTGCCAGAGCCTCCCGAGGACGACGAGGCCACGGCCCTTCCCGAGCACTTCGGCGGCCGGTGCTGCACCCGCGCCCGCGCCGTGGCCTGCTCCTGCGCCTTCCACTGGGTTTGCACTCACCACGGCGATCAGCACATCGGCACGCATGACTGACGTTCCCGTCGTCCGCTGGGAACGGATCTCCAGGCGCTGGGCTCGACACATCCGGCCATGCCCGGAAAGTGACGTTTCACCTGGTATTTTCCGGGCAGGCCAGATTGCTCAGTTCCTGAGAGGGTGTGAGGATGCGTGTGAGACAGATTTTGTGTCTCACCCCCACCTTGCGCCCCTCCGAGGAGCCTCCCGTGAGTCCCCCCTTCGCGCGTCCCCGCGAGCTGGCTGTCACCGTGGAGTCGTCGCTGCCCGCCGCGCTGCCCTCGCACGCCATCGAAGTAGACGTGGGGGTGGCCCTGCCTGTCGCGTTCGGTGGGCTGAGAAAGGTCCTTCGCGCGTGTGAAGCCGCCGCGCCCCAGGTCGTCCACACCCTCTCCCGCGCCCATCCCTCCGAATGGAACCGGCTGTTTCCCGGCGCCATTGACGGCGTGCCGGACCTCGGTGACCTGGCGCTGACGCCCTCCGAGCGCCGCCTCCACCGCGAATCGGAGCAGATGTTCTGGGTCCTCAACGTGGCCGCGAAGGCCATCGTGGAGACGCTGCGCGTCAGCGGCCGGCCCCTGGTGCTCCACGGCGCGGGTGAATGTGACCTGGTGAGCCTGCGCGCGGTGATGCGGGCGGCCGAGTGGAGCCGCTTGGAAGGGCTGGATGGCACCCTGTTGTTCACCGGGTGGAACGTGCGCCGGCCCCATGGCGCGGAGTCCTTCGAGTCCCGGCGGCGGGCCTACCTGGATGCGCTGTGCGACCGGATGCGTGCGCCCCGCGTGCCGACGCCCGGTCCGGTGTCATCGCGCGCGCAGGAAGCGCCGGTGGACCTGGAGGGGCGCTATCTCCAGGTCGCGGTGGACGCGGCCCAGTCGCCCGAAACCCGGGTGGCCGCCGCCATCCTCGCCATCCGGAGCTGCTTCTTCACCACCAACTACGAAGGCGCCATGCTGGCCGCCGAGCAGGGGCTGGCGGTGCTGGCGGCGAACACGGACGCGGCGTTGGCGTCTCGCGTGGTCCAGGCCTGGGAGACGCTGGACACGGGCTTCGCCACGCCCGCCATCGAGATTGACCGCGCCAGCCTGGGTGACGTCGAGGAGCTGAAGGCCCTGTTCGCGCGCAGCATGGGCGTGGTCCATGTCTACACCGGCGCGCACGACGCGGCGATGGAGGCATTTGGGCGAGGGCTGGCATGCCGGATTCCTCCCGAGTTGGTGGCGCGGCTGCACATGTTCCGCGCGCTCACCCTGACGAAGCGCTTCGGGCAGCTTCCCAACGCGAGGACGGAGGTGGCCGCGGGACTGGCCGCGCTGGAGCGCAGCACGTCCCCGGACCGGGCGCTCCAGGAGGGCTGGCTGCGCAACGTCTGCGCGCTGACGTGGTTCCTGGAGCGCAAGCTGGACATGGCGCTGGTGGAGGAGAAGCAGGCCATGCGCTGCGTGGGGGACCTGCACGACGCGAGCGCCACGCACCTGAAAATCAACCTCATCTCCAACGCCAGCTATCTGCAGGAGACGGCGCGGCAGTTCGGTGATGCCATCTCCACGTGGCGCCGGTTCGAGAAGATCAGCGAGAGCTGGGGCGTGAACTTCGCCAAGCACCACCGCTACCGGCTGGCGGGGCTGGAGCTGGCCGCTGGCGAGCGTGACGCGGCGGTGGCCCACTTCACCGAGGCGTTCGCCAACGCCGATGCGCTGGGTGACTCGTTCCACCGGCAGGTGATTGCCGCGGAGCTGGGACGCCTGTTCCTGGACGAGCAGCAGCCCGCTGTCGCCGTGGACTGGTTCGTTCGCGCGGAGGAGCATGCGCGCGCCATTGGGGACCCGCTGAAGACGGCGGAGAGCCTGGCTGGACAAGCCGTGGCGGCTGGACGCACGGACTGGCCGGAGGCGGTGCGGTGCGCGGAGGCGAGCACGACGTGGCCGAAGCAGACGGAGGCGCTGAAGGCCGCGCTCGCACAGGGAGATGCGAAGGCGGTACACGCAGTGCTGCCTCGCGCCCGGACGAAGCTCAACCGCCCGTTCGACCCGGTGAACCTGTACTGACGCCCCGCTGGGACGCATCAGCACATCCGTGAGCGCCGAGCACCTGCTCAGCGCGTTGCGAGCGGAGAACCGTCGGTGATACGCGCGGGCGAGAACGGCTCGGCGGCGGCGCAATGGCCGTGCGCCACGAGCTCCGCGAGCAAGGCACCGGTATACGCACCGGTCAGGATGCCCTGGCCACTCAGCCCCGTGGCGACGTAGGTGCGCCGGGTGCCGGGATGACGGCCGATGTACGGGTGGCCATCCGGCGTCGCGGCCCGGAGCCCCGCCCAGGCGCGGACGAACCGGGCGTCACGCAGGCGCGGCGCCAGCTTCGCGACGGTGGCACTGAGGTGCAGCAGGCCCGCGGGCGTCACCTGCTCCACGAAGCCCGCGTCCTCCTCCGTGGCCCCCACGACGATTTCGCCCGAGCGCCACGGCGCCAGGTACGAGGGCCCCGAGACGACGCGCGTCAGGTGCAATCCCGGCTGGTGCACCACCAGCATCTGCCCACGCATGGGCTTCAACGGCAACGAAGGCAACCCCTCCACACCTGCCGACCAGGGCCCCGCGCACACGAGCAACCGGTCCGCCCGGAACGTCTCCCCTTCCGTCTGGACCTCGACCCCCGTGGAGGATTCGGAAACGGAGCGCGCGGCCACGCCCAGCCGCAACCGCACGCCCACGTGGGCAGCGGCCTTCAGGAGCGCGTCGACGTAGCCATCCGTGTCCACGAGGTGGCCCTGGTCCGTCTCGAAGGCACCGAACAGCGGCGTGCCTTCCAGCGCGGGCTCGAGCGACACCAGGCTCGCGGCGTCCCGCCAGGTGCCCAGTCCCTCCACGTCCGCCACCGCTTTCGCCGCCAGGGCATCGCGCGCCTTCGCGTCCACGACGACGCGGAGGATGCCGTTGCCTCGGCGAAGCAGATCGCCTCCCGGAAGCGAGGCCAGGTCCTCCGCCAGCGTGCCGCGGCCCGCCCGGGCGAACGCCAACATCACCGGGTCATCGAACAACCGCACGGACGGAATGGCGACTCCGGCGGCGGCGCGCGAGCCCCGGCCTCCCGGCTCCACGGCGTCCAGCACCGTGACGCTCGCGCCCAAAGCAGAAAGCCGGCGCGCGGCCGAAAGGCCCACGACACCGGCTCCGAGAATCAAGATGTCGGCCCCAGGCTTCATTTCACCTGAGACGCTTGGCGATGACGTGAAAGCCACCATCCACGTAGATGAAGCCATGCCGCTCGGCGCGCTTCACCACCGCATCCAACTGGGTGTAACCCACCAGCACTTGAAACCCGAGCCTCGTGGACTCCTCACAGATGGCGCCCACCACGAGGTCGACCGCGGCGCTTCGCTCTTCCTTGGACAGCCCCGGCGCGGCCACCAGGGTTTCAATCATGGCCAGCGAGCTGTCGGTCCGGTAGAGAAACCCCGCCGCCTTGCCAGGAATGATGAAGCCCGTCTGAGGAAGCGTCTCTGGCGTGACGGCATCGTTCCAGAACTGCAGCCACTCCTGCACTTGAGCGAAGTGCAGCTCTGGAACGTAGAGGATGGGCGTCATCCGGCGATGCTATTACGAAACCAGGAACTGCGACATGCGCTGCGCGGACAGCTCGGCCGCGTTCTTCATGCCCAGCTGGCTCAGGCCCGTCTTCGCCGTGTTCTTCAGCAGGTCGCCCACCACGTCGGTGACCTTGCTCTTGCCCGTGGCCAGATTCAGCGCGCTGCTCAGCAGGCTGTTGCCGCCCGCGCCGTCCATGAGGAACTTGCTGGCGAACTTGCCCACTGTGTTCTTCAAGGCGCCGCCACCCGGAATCAGGTCCGTCGCCGCGCCCATGAGCGCCTGGAGCGGGTTCTTGCCCTGGATGAGGCCGCTGGCGAAGCCCATCGCCGCGCCCAGCAGCGGGTTGACCGCGGAGACGAACGGCTTGACGACGTTCAGCACCTTGCCAACGATTCCCTTGAGACCGCCCATGGTAGTTCCCCTTGAGAGGATGGCTGCGGTGCAGCCATCAAGTGCGTCCGATGTGAGAATTGTCGGCAGACGGGCAGATTTGTTTCCCTGTTACCCGAAAAAACCGGACGCCCCCCAAAGCCCATTTGAATTCAAGGACTTAGCGCAGGGACAAGGCACCGGGGATTCCGGGAAATGCTCCCCGGGCCAGGTCCGCCGCCGATCAATTCTTGTCGGTGGAAGGCGTCTTGCCCTCCGCGGCGTGCAGATCGCTGGCGGACGTCCCCTTGCGGCTCTCGGGGGCGCCCGTCTGCGCCGCGTCTGACGCGAGCGCCGACTTGTAGCGAGCGTCCTCGTCCTGGTCGCTGAAGCCGTCCCGCTGATGCGCCCGGCTGATGACGACGCGGCCGTCGACGATGTCCTGCAGGTGCCCCTGAAGCTCCTCGATGGTGGGGACGTTGGGGTCCTTGGCCTTCAGCTCCTCGTCGGGGACGATCTCGATCTGGGGCGGCTTCTCCGGGTTGAGGGCATAGTCGATGATTTTCTCGACGTACTCCTCGACGGGCACCTTGAGCAGACGGGCCTGCTCCTTCACGTCCGCGTCGGCCAGCAGCTCCGCGCGAACCTCCTCCACCGGCCGCTTCAGCTTCTTGACGGGGGGAGCGACGACGTTTTCACCGGACATTGACTGTCTCCTCAAAAGGACCCGAAATCCTGGCAAGGCGGGAAGCACCTCCAGGCTGGGGAAGGGACCATTCTGGTAGCCGATGCGCCCCGGTTGTCAAAGGGCGTCAGGCCGGTCCTTCGCTCCAGCGGGTGAACTGCATCCGCAGCTCACAGGTGTAGCGGCCCCGCTCGTCCTTCAGCCAGAGTTGCTCCGGTGCCGGGTACATCTCCTCCACGGACAGGCGCTCCGCGTCCCGAGCCAGGTGTGACAGCAGGTCCACGGCGAAGGGGCTCGCGGTGTCGATGAGGTACGGCTTGCGCTCCTTCGAGCTGCGCATGAACACGAAGCGAGGCCACCCACCCGCGCGCCGCTCCCGCTGCACGGCGAGGAAGAGCTCGAAGCCCGCGGGCCTTGCCAGCCGCTCCGCCGCCAGGTTCCAGCGCTCGCGCTGGTACACCGCGCCGCCCACGCTCAACCGAGGCAGGTGGCTTCCCTGCGTCCGCAGCGGTGCGTGCAGCACCTGGGAATGCGCCAGCGCCGCGAACGGTGGATAGGACGAGAAATCATCGAGCGGCAGGTACAGGCTCAGCCGCTCCCCCTTCCCGTCCACCAACACCGGGCCTTCACGCGTGGGAAGGACCTTCACGTCCCCCGGCGTCAGGGCCCCCTCGTCCACATCCAGCACGTCCGACACCGAGTACACCAACCGCCGTCCCGGATAGACGTAGAAGCCCTTGTTGCGCCTGCGGATGGCCAGCCCCACGAGCCCCCGCGCCGCGGCGTCCTGTTCCAGCCAACGCGAAGCCACCGAGGCGTACCGCTCCCGCTCGGGCTGGAACGCGCTCAGCCAGCTCCACAGCAGCAGGTGGTGGTGGACCCGCGCCAGCATCACCTCGAAGCCGCTTCCGTCCGGCTTCGCGGCGAGGCACACGTCCGGCAAGGCGTAACGCCCGCCCGGCGTGGACGTGCCCAGGAAGTCCACGGGCAGCGTCCGCGCGCGGCCCTCCTCGGCCTCCAGCATCACCGGCGGCACGGGCGAGAAGCGGCTGCCCGTGACGCCATCGGGCCGCAGCCGCACGGCGTAGTCCAGCAGGTCCATGGGGCCCGCATCCGGGCCCAGTGCGTCACGGACCTGCTCCCGGAAGCCCTGTTGCACCTTCTCGCCATAGGCGGCTGACAGCTCCAGCGCGCCGCTCAGCGCCGCCTCCAGCTCCGCGGTGAAGGTCGCGCCGAAGCGCAGCCGGAAAGGCGAGCTCGCCTCCTCGTAGAGGATGAGCCGGTCCGCGTAGACCTGACCGTCACCTCGGCGCGCGGGCTTGCCCGTGACCTCCGTGAAGGCGGCCTCCAGGCGCGGCAGCAGCTCGCGCCGCTGGGCCAGGGCTCCACTTTCGAAGTCCGCCTTGAGCCGCGCCAGGGTTTCAAAACGCTCCAGCCAGCGTGTGCGCGCCTCCAGGTCGGGGAGCGCCGCCACCGCGTCCCGCACGCTCTCGAAAGTGCTGAAGTCGTTCGGCCGGAACGGCAGGCCCCAGAGCAACAACGCGGTCTTCACGAGCGGCAGCGCCTGGCGCTCGACGTCCACGACGGGAAAGCCGAGCACCCTGGCCGCCTCGGCGGGTGTGGGATGCTCGCGCAGCACGGAGAGCAGACGCTCCGCCTCGGGTGACAAGGCGACGTCCAGCTTCAGCGGCTCGCAGAATGCGCGGCCTGGGGTCACCGTGAAGAGCGGATTGAGGCGCAGCGGCAGGTGCGGGCGCAGCGTGCGCTCCCGCCCCACCGCGCGAGCCAGCTCCGTCACCGCCCAGAAGGAGAAGAACGTGCGGCGGCGCGTGTTTCCGCTGGGCACCGTGCGCACGTCGTAGCCCTCATCGGCGGTGCGCTCGCCGTAGGAAATGGGGCCGAAGAAGCTGGTGGTCTCGTTCTTCGCGCAGAAGCGCTGGAGGTATGTGTAGACCTGCCGCTCCACCCGGCGCGCATCGGACGTGTCCGGCCGCTCCCCACCGCGCAGGTAGCGCACCCAGACGTTGTCGAACATCGCCGGACTGGAGAGGAACACGGCCTCCTGGATGGCGGGCTCCGCCGCTCGCTCTCGCAGTTGCCGTCGCAGTGTCTTTCGTTCCGCGGTGTAACCCGCCTGAACGGACTCGCGACGCGCCTGGTAGCGAGCCCATGCGTGCTGACACGACGGCCCCAGCCGTGCGTCGATTCGGGGCTCACGCCCCTGGGACAACGCATCGAGGAGGGCTTGCGCGCCGGACGCGCCCTTCTCCGCGCGCACGGCGTCCACGAGCGCGTCCTCCGCCTCGAGCAAGCGGGCGACGTCGTCCAGCACCGCCTGGGACATCCCCAGCGACTCCAGCCAATCGAAGGGAAAGCCCGCGTGCCGCAGCACGAATACCTCGCCCAACGTCCAGGGCTCGCTCATCCGTTCACCCTCGTCAGCACCGACCTGGCCACCAGTGTGTCCACAAGCTTCTCCCGCTGCGCCTGGGGAACGGCCCCCAGCACGCTGGCCACTTCCATGGGCCGGACGAGGCCGGCGAGCTTCGGCGCCAGCCGCGCGTCCATCGCGAGCACCGAGCCCGTGCGGAGGTTCGCCGCGAACCACGACGGCTTCGGAGCACCATCCAGCCCCGCCGGGAGCTGGACCCATGCACAGTCCGCATCGAGCTGGATGGCCGCTGCGCTCACGTCCGTTGCACGGGGCCGAGCCCCCTCGGGAAGACACGCGGCGGCGACCCGGCCCGGGCTCAGCGGCCCTCGCGCGAGCAGCCGCGTCGCGAGTCCAGCAAGCACCTGCGGAACACTGGCACTCGGAATGGAACGGACGTGCTCGAAGGGCCGGCTCCTCGCGAGGTCCCGGTCGTCGGGAGGCGCGCCGACGTTCACGTCCGGCCACAGCAGCGGGCGGCCACTTTCGGGAGGCGTCCGAGGCCAGTGGAAGGGACGCACGCCCGCGAGCTTGTCGAACACCGGTTCCGAGTCCAGCACAGCGAGCGTCGCGTCGAGGCCCGCTTCGTCGACGCCGGGCGCGCCAATCCACCACTCCGCCACGAGGTGGACCCCCGCGTCCCGAAGCCGGCGAGTGCCCTGAGCCAGCGCCTGTCGGGAGACGCGCGCACCCAACGGGTCGAGCCAGGCGTCGCGGTCCACGGCGCAGAACCCCACGACGGCCACCTTGCAGCCGCTCTCCACCAACACGTCCGGATGCAGGAGCGAATCGAGCGACACATGCCCCGCCCACCCCGCCGCGCCTCCCGTGAGGGCGCGCACCGTGTCCGGAGTGGTGGCCCTCACGTCCAGCGCCTCGGAAAGCCAGACGAGTGACGTGGAGACCGCCTCATCCAGTCCGGGCGACACGCGCCAGCGCAGTGGGGCCGCGTCCACGAAGGTGGCGCGCTGGAACACGGACAGTTGAGCCAGGACGGCCCTGTGCGCCCAGGCGAACGGCCCCGCGACTTCGAGCGGCACCTGCTCCGGACAGGCCCGCGCCAGCCAGGCCGCAGCAGGCAGTTGCAGGTCGCGTTCGAGCCAGAACCTCACGCGCTCGGCACCGGCGAAGCGAGCAGCGGCCAGGGTCAGGTCCTCCCGATAGGGCGCGAGCTGGTCCAAGGAGCGCAAGACGTCCGCGCTCCGCTCGGTCGTGCCGCCTTCCAGCGCCACATCGTCCAGCCGGAGGTGCACCCCATTGGGCGGCCCCGAAATGGCGGAGAGCACCGCCCCCAGCGCGCGCAGGCGGGTGCTCACGCTCGAGTCCGCGCGCGCATGCACCGACTGGGCGGCACGCAACAGCAGCAGCTCTCGCATCGTCTGCGCGGTCGCAGGAGCTCGCTCGCGTGCGGCGGCGGCGGCCTCCACCGCGTCGTGGGCGAAGACGCGCCGGCAGAAGTCGCGCGCCACGTCGACGCACTGCCACCCTTCCGGCGCCTCGGGGACGAGCGTCACGTCGCGGTGAGGTGGCAGGACGAGCAGCCTCATTCCCGCGCTCCGGCAGCGGGCTCCGAGCCCCACATCAGCGTGCAACGCAGCTCCACGGTATGGCGCCCGCCCGAGGCACTTCGCAGCCAGAGCTGGTCCGGCGAGGGCAGCATCTCCGACAGGATGACCTCCTCCTTCTGCTCCAGGAGGTTGAGGAAGACGCGGAGCAGCGGCGGGCTGCGCACGTCCACCAGCACCGGCTTTCGCTCGTCCTTGAACTTCGCGAAGACGCAGTCCGGCATCCCGCGCTCGCTCCACACGCTCACCGCCGCGCGAAGCCTCGCCGAGTCATCGCGGCCCGCGAGCAGCGCCTCCCGCTCCGCTTGCGACAGCCGCCACTGCTCGCGCTGCACGACCACACCGCCCAGGGTCAACCGAGGCGTGTGGTCGCCCAGCGACACGCGCAGCGGGCGGATGCGCGGCAGGGAGAAGGCGGTGTGCACCAGGCTGTCCAGCTCACCGTTGTAGAGACACACCTCGGAGCCCAGCCGCTTCGACACCAGCCGCGCCCGCGTTCCATCACTCTCCACGAACAGGTCATCCAGCGGCAGCCGCCACGCGGAGGCGCGGGCACTGACACCGCCCAGCTCCACCACGGGCCCCGGGAACTCCGACGGCAGCAGGCCCGTGCGCCGCGACGCCAACACCGTCACCAGGGGCACCGGCCTGCTCAAGGCGCCGAGCGCCCGCACCATGGCGCTCTCCACCCGGCCGCGCGCCTCGTGGAACTGGAGCGCCCAGCCCCACACCAGCGCCGTGTCGTGCACGTCGCCCATCACCAGCTCGTACTCACCTCGGCTCCAGGCCTCCACGTCCCGGGCCCCCACGAGCAGGTCGATGGACGTGACGAGCGGAAGCGCCTTCGCGTCTCCGTCCAGCGACGGCGGCGTCACCGAGCCCAGGTCCGCGCAGCGCGCGGACGCGTCTCCCACTGCGCCAGCCAGCACCTCCGCCACCGAGCCATCCAACGGCACCGGCCGGTCCGAGTACGCGGCCGCCACCTTCCAGAACGGCACCGTGCGCGCCCCCACCAGCTCCGCCACGGAGGTGCGAGCGGCCTCCCGGGTCCGCCGCGCCGCCGCGCCCATCCACGCCAGCGCGGGCTCCAGGCGCGTCACCAGCTCACGCGCCCGCTCACCTCCGGCCTCCAGCCGCAGGTCACCGCCGCACTCCTCCCGGAGCGCCAACCGGTCCTGGTAGAAGTTGTGCGACTCCGACGCGGGCCCTCGCGCGGATGGCGGCGCCACGCCCCACTGCTCATTCGCGCGCTTCGCGAAGGCGGCCTGGAGCGCCATCTTCCCCGCGGCATCCGCGGCGCCATACCCGGCCATCAACGCCAGCAGCGCGCTCAAGCCCTCCACGTGCCGCCGGGCCGCGGAACACGGCAGGCCCGCAACGCGCTCGGCCAGGTCGTCCACCGGGTGGTGCGTGGCCGCGGGCACCTCGAGCTGGTGCGTCAGCAGGCCCTTCTCGCACCCCATCCGCGCCGCCTCGCGCGCCAGGCCCGGGGCCACGCCCAGCGATGAGGCGAGCCCCGCGAGCGTGCGCGTTCCATCCACTGCCTCCACCAACCGGGGCAGCAACGCCTCCGCGCTCTCCGGCGCGGGCAGCGTCTTGCGCGAAGGCACCTCCGCGAAGGCCTTGCGGCGCAGCACCAGCCACGCGGCGACCTCGGGGTCAAAGGCGATGGCGCGAACCAGCCCCTGTACCAGCCACGACGCCGCGAAGGTGTTCCGCCCCGTGAGCACCTCCGGCCCGGACCAGCGCAGCGTCACCCCCGTCGGCGCCGCCGCGTCCGCGCGGCCGTAGTTGATGGGACCGAAGAAGCCCATCGTCTCGTTCTTCGCGCACAGGCGCTGCAGGTAGCTGGCCACCTGCCGCCGCAACCGCGCGCCGTCTCGCCCCTCCAGCAGGTCTCTCGCCACGGGGGGGCTGGAGCTGGCCACCGCCTCCAGGAAGCGCGGCTCCCGCCGCAGGGCTCCCAGCGCGGCTTCCACCGCCAGGGACTCCTGCTTCATCGCCGCATGAAAGGTGGCCTCCGCCTCCTGCGCGGCCCGGGCACGGTCGTTCCATTCAGCGAACGGCTCGGATGACTCCATTCCCTCGACGTCCACCGGGCGCCCGGCCTTCAGGGCCGACAGCACCGCGCGCGATGGCCGCTTCACCCGAGGGCCCTGGGCTCTCAGCGCCTCCAGCTCCCGCCGCGCCGAGGCCAGCTGGCGCGCGGCCCGTGCGGCCTCCGGGCACCCCAGCCGCTCCAGCCAATCGAAGGGAAAACCCGTGGTGCGAACCACGAGGTGAGGGAAGAGGGTCCAGCCCTTCATGCGTTTCGCACCCTTCGTCCGGGACGCCGCTCGGCGCCCGGCAGCGCGCCGCTCAGTTTCGCGGTTGCGACTTCACTTCGATTTGCTGTCCGGGCACGGCCATCACCCACAGCTTGCTGACGCCGCTGGGGCAGCGCACCAGGACTTCCAGCTCCCGGCCCGCTTCGATTCGTGCCTTCAACAGCGGCGTTCCACCCGGCAGCAACGTGCCACCGACGTGGACCTCACAGCCAGGGGCCGCGCCCGTCACGCTCAGCAGGCCCGTGGTGCCAGGCTCCGGCGAGGCGTCCGCCAGCGTGCGCACGTCGATGCCCTCGCGCTGCTGCGTGGTTCCGAACCGCCGCAGCTTGCCCTCCACCGCCGTGGAGATGAGCAGCGGGCCGCCCGACGGGTCATGCACCTCCGTCCCCGCCTCGTGGCGCAGGCCGCCGACGTAGACGTGCTCCCCGGGCCCCACGTTGACGAAGTTCGAGCCGCCATCGCGCATCATCACCACCGCCACCACGGCCAGCACCAGGGCGCCGCCACCGACGATGCCCAGCAACTTCCAAGGGGGCTGCTTGTCCGCTGGTTTCTCCGCGGGCGCGGGCGCGCGGCTCGCGGGAGCAACGGGCCGCGGCGGAGGCGGCTGGGCGGGACGGGCCGCGCTGGCGTGAGCCCCATGCCCCACCCCTGGCACCGGACCGGACGGACGCGGCGGCGCCGGCATGGCGGGCTGTGGCTGAGAGGCACGCGGCGCGGGAGCGGGCCGAGGCGGCGCTTCCGTCCGAGGCGGCGGCGCGCCCAGGTTGAGCGGCACCACCTCGGTGCGGTCGTTCGCGTCGTCCTCGGACACGGAGATGCCGGGGAAGGAGTCGTCCGCCGGAGGTGGCGCAGGAGGCCGCACAGCCGCGCTGGCGACGCCCACGGGCCGTGGTGGGG
This sequence comes from Myxococcus virescens, assembly GCF_900101905.1. Lineage (NCBI taxonomy): Bacteria > Pseudomonadati > Myxococcota > Myxococcia > Myxococcales > Myxococcaceae > Myxococcus > Myxococcus virescens. Next base: position 141,602 of record NZ_FNAJ01000016.1, read on the forward strand.
GCGGCGGGGGAACCGGTGGGCCAGGGCGAGGAATGCCGCCACTGCCGCCCATCCCAGGACGGCTTCCGGCCACGGGCACACTGCCCCGGCTGGGCGTCCGTCCATCCGTGGGCGCGGACATCTCCCCACTGCCGATGTTGCCGCTGCCACTGCCCGAGGGCACCGGACGCGGGTGGCTTCCCGTCCCGCCGACGGCGGACGGCGCGAACTCCACCAGCCGGTCGCCCAGCGTGTCCCGGAAGAACTGGGCCACCGCCGCGGGCGACGAGTTGAGCCGGTGATGCGCCATCACCGCTTCGATTTCCTCGCGCAGCGCGGCGGCGGACGGCGTGCGGCGCGCCGGGTCCTTCACCAGCGCGCGGAGGACGAGGTCGGAGACGTCCTGCGGGATGTTCGGCTTGAGCTGCGAAGGGACTGGCGCGGGGTCCCGGACGATGGCTTGCAGCGTCGCCGCGTCGTGGTCCCTGCGAAACGGGAGCGTGCCGGTGAGGAGTTCGAAGAGCACCACGCCCAACGCGAACACGTCGTTGCGCGCGTCCAGCGTGCGCCCGGACGCGGCCTCCGGGGAGATGTACGAAATCTTCCCCTTCAGCACGCCCGCCTGCGTGTGCTCCTCGCCCGCCACCTTGGCGATGCCGAAGTCACTCAGCTTGATGGCGCCGTCCAGCGAGATGAGGACGTTGTGCGGGCTGACGTCCCGGTGCACCACCGGGTGCGGCGTGCCCGCGGGGTCCACGTAGGCATGGGCGTAGTGAAGGCCCGCGGCCACCTCCGCGACGATGCGCAGCGCATGCTCCAGCGGGAGCGCCAGGCCCTTGCGCCGCAGCTCGATGACCAGCTTCTTCAGGTCCGGCCCGCGCACGTACTCCATGAGGATGTACGCGACGCCGTCGGACACGCCCACGTCGAACGTCTGCACGACGTTCGGATGCGTCAGCCGCGCGTTGGCGCGGGCCTCCGCGAAGAGCATGTCGACGAACTCGGGGTTCTCCGCGAACTGCGGGAGAATCTTCTTCATCACCACGAACTTCTCGAAGCCCTTCACCCCGACCTGCTTGGCGAGGAAGACCTCCGCCATGCCGCCCTGCCCCAGCCGCCGGATGATGTTCAGCTTGGTGCTGCCCAGCGAGTTGGAGATGTCCGTGGACGCGCCCTGGCGGGCCGCCGGGTCGATGTTCGTGGCGCCGAAGAGGTACTGACTGAGGGCGCGAGTCTCCAGCGCCTCCAGGTCCTCCAGCGGCCGGTCCGTCAGCTGCACCCGCGCCAGCAGCCCCTGGAGCTGGGGCATGTGGGGGACGCGCGCGTTGCCGCCGCAGATGGGGCACGGCACCTCCACGCCGGACGCCTGCGCCCGCAGCCTGGCCAGGTAGTCCGCGGCCTGGAGGCGCTGGTGGCTCACCTGCCCGCAGTTGCGGCAGTCACACGGCAGCCACAGCGTGGCCAGCCGCACCGGCAACACCTTGGCCGAGCGCGCCAGCACCGCCAGCGCGGGCGGCGGCACCCGGCACAACACCACGTGCGCGCCCTGCGCCGCCGTCTCCAGCACCTGCTCCAGCTTCGGCAGGGCCTCCGGCTCCACCTTGCTGACGTGGCTGAAGTCGAAGCCGACGCGGCCCTCCAGGCCCGACGCCAGCCGGCGCACGTTGAGGTCCCCCTTCAGCGCGCTGGCCAGGGTGATGTACGTGATGTCGTCCTGGATGATCTTCAGGTGCTGCGACAGCTCCGGCTGCTCCGCCGGCATGCTGGCGCGCAGGTAGCGCATGACGACCGGGTCCACCTGACCGAACTGCTGCCGCCGCGCGTAGTCGAAGAACTCGCCCGGCAGGTCCGCGAACTCCAGCGGCCCCTGACACACGGGGCAGGAATGGTCGGGCGCACGTTCCTCGGAGATGACCTGTGCCTCGTCCAGCAGGTTCACCAGCCGCAGCCGGTCCTCGTTGCAGGCGCGGCAGGTGTAGGGCGCCAGCACGGAGAGGACGCGGGCGACGCCGGCGAAGCCCTCCACCATGTTGAGCTGGTCCACGATGACGGGCGGCGCGTGGACCACGTAGAGGCCCAGGGCCCCCTGGGGCAGCTTGGCGGCGAACTCAATCCACCGCCGCACGCCGAAGGAGCTGATGCGCTCCACCTGCCCCAGGTCCACCACCAGCAGCCCGCTCATCTCCGGGCTGGCGGACGTCAGTGGGAATGTTTCGTCGATGACGCCGGAAATCCGGACGTGGGTAATCGTCCCCACGCGGAGCCGGCTGATGATGGCGTTGGAAACCTGGCTATCCACCGGCCCTGACCTCATTGAAGACAGAACAGCAGCGACTTGGGTTGTGTGGCGCGGCGGCGGGCCTCCCCCAGGTCCACCACGCACAGGACTCGTGACTCACGGCCAGCGGCCACACGGACGGCCACCACATCGCTGTGCTCCAGGATGCGCCGCAGTCCCAGCCCCGCCCCTCCTCCGGACGCATCCACCTGGACGCGCCCGCCCCACCCTCCCAGCGCCCGGGCGAAGGGCCCCGGACGCAGACCACCGAAGCGGTCCACGACTTCCAACCACATGCGGCCCTCTTCCACCACGAAGGACAGCTCGCACGCGTCCTCCGGCGCCACCTCTCGGACCTCGGAGCGGCGGTGCGCGTACCGGTGCTGGCCCTGCGCATCCACCGGCGCGTCCCACATCGCGTTGGCCGCCAGTTCGTGCACCACGTCGCCCACCAGCGCCGCCGCCGTGCGCGAACCCCGCGCCTGGGTGACGGCCTGCGCGGCGGCCTCACCGGTGGCGTTGATGTCCGCCACTGACTGAAGCCGGCGCCGCGATGCCCCCGCGGGCAGCAGCGGCGCGCCGCGAAGCAGGTCCCCCAACAGGCGCGCCTCCCACGCGGAGGGACGTCCGTCGGAGGCCCGTGTCGCCAGCAGCAGCGCGGGCGGCTCGCCGCGCAGCGCCTCCGCGTGCGCGGGCGTCAGCTTCCCGTCGAAGAGCACCAGGCGCCGGGGCCCCGAAGGCGACCCCGGCCCCTGGCAAAGTGCCATGCCGCCCTGTGCAAGGACGGGAGCCGCCTGCTCCACCAGCGCCGGAGAAAGCGACTCGTCTGCAATCAACAGGAGGCCGCCGGCCTCCAGGTGGGGGGCGGTGCTCAAGGGCTAGTATCGAACCTTGACTTCACTGAAGAACGACTGGGGCGGTGCTGGGAAACCGTGGGATTCCTCGTACTTCGCGTTGAAGAGGTTGGAGCCGAGGAACGACACGGAGATGCCGTCGTAGACATTGAAGCCCACCCGCGCGCTGGCCGTGACGTAGCTGGGCAGCTGCACGCGGGTGGTGGGCAGGCCCGTCGTCTCGTCCACTTCGAAGCCCGGGTCATAGCGTGAGCCCACCAGCAGCGCGTACAGCTCCACGAAGGCGACCTTGCCGATGTTGGTCCGGCCACGCGCGTAGATGCGATGGGCCGGCGCGTAGTCCAGCGGCGACTGGGGGCCGTCGTCGTATGGCAGCGCCTTGGCGTCGAGGAACTGGTACGCGATGTCGAAGGACGAGTTGATGGACGGAATCTGCGCGGCCGCTTCCAGCTCGAAGCCCGCCACCCGCGCGTCGCCCAGGTTCTGGAACTGCGACACCGAGCCGAAGACGAGCTGCTGGTTGATGAAGTTCTTCGCCAGATTGTAGAAGCCCGTACCCGTCAGGCGCACCCTCCGATCGAAGGGCCAGAAATCCACCGATGCCTCGATGGTGTCCAGCGTCTCCGCGCGAAGGTTGGAGTTGCCCACCAGTGTGGCCGCGTACATCTGCTGGTTGATGGCCAGCTCCGCCAACGTGGGCGCACGGAAGGCGCGGCCGTAGTTGGTGCGCAGCGTCAGCAACTCCGGCACCGCGTGGAACACGACGCTGGCGCGCGGCGAAACCTGGTCCGTGCGGTTCTGCCAGACGCGCTCCGGAATCTGGTAGCGGTCGTAACGGGCTCCCGCGCCGAGCACCAGCCGGTTGAAGAGGCGGTACTCCGCGTCCACGAAGCCGCCCAGGATGGTCTGCCGCGTGTCGTCCATGCTCAGCTCGGGCAGGACGTTGGGCACGTTGACGGCGTCCGCCTTCAAGTCACCACCGAAGGTGACGTTGAGGTCGCCCATCGTCCACAGCGCGCGCGCCTCGCCGCCCAGCCGGCGCCGCTTGCCCAGCGCGCGGGTGGGGTCGCCGCCAAAGGCGTTCTCCATCAGCACGTCGCGGCGCTTGAAGAAGCCGTACGCCTGGCCGAAGAGGCGCAGGTTGTCGGTGACTTGCTGGTCCACCTGCGCGGACGCGTTGAAGTTCTGCACCGACTCGGAGTCGTTCGGCGTGTAGTGGCAGCGGCCGCAGTTGCCCACGGTGGAGATGTGCGTGCCACCCGGGCGGCCAATCTCCGCGTCCGTGAAATCCGCGTCCAGCGCCAGGGGCCCGATGCGCACCTTGCCGTTGACCTGGTGCACCAGCGAGTCCTGGTTGGTGTCCACCCGGCCCACGCGCGGGTCGTTGAAGAGCTGCGGGCCGTCCGAGCCGAAGCCGTAGTAGCCCAGCAGCGCCTCCACCGGACCGCCACGGCCCGCCACGGTGCCGTGCAGCCGCCACGTCTGGTCCTGACCCGCCAGCACCCGGGCCTCGGCGCCCACGTTCTTGCCCTTCTCGATGAGGTCCGACGGCTGGCGCTGGATGACGTTGATGACGCCGCTGAAGGCGTTGGAGCCGTACAGCGAGGACCCCGGGCCGCGGATGACCTCCACCTGCTTGAGGTTGGTGAGCGGCGTGGTCTCGTCCGCGTAGAACTGGCCCGTCCACGGGTCCGTCAGCGGACGGCCGTCCTGGAGCAGCAGCAGTCGGTTGGACAGGTAGTTGGAGCCCAGGCCGCGCGCGCTCACCGCCGCCTTGCGCATGGAGCCCCGGCGGCACTCCATGCCGGGGAAGTACTGGATGGCCTCACACAGCGTGAACTGGCCGGTGCCCTCCAGCTCGTCGGCCGGAATCCAGGACACCGTGAGGGGCACGTCGGAGATGCGCTGGTTGCGCTTGCCGGCGGTGGTCACCACCGCCTCGCTCAGCACGCGGTTGACGGACTCCTCCAGCGCGTCGGCGCCGTCCAGCGGGTCCACCCCCAGGCCCGCGAGCCCGGACTGCGGCGGCAAGGGGCGATCCAGGGTCGGCTCCGCGAAGGGCGCGCTGATGGGAATGTTCGACGCGGGCGCGGGCTGATGCGCGGGCAGCGTCGCGGTGGCCGGCGGGAGGTTCGTCGGCGCGTCCGGCGGGTTGAAGTCCGCGCCGACCGGCGGCAGCGCCTGCGGTGAGGCAGGCTCGGCCGTCAGGGGCGTGGCCGGCGTCAGGGGCGCGGCGGAGGGCGGCGTGGGCACGGGTGCCGGCGCGCTCGCGGGCGACGAATCATCCGTGGCAGCCCCGCCACCCAGGACGGGAATCTCCGGCTCGGCCGTCGGGTCGTCCTCGACGGGCGGCTTCACGGGCTTCTTCGGCTTCTTCGCCGTCTTCGCGGCGGGACGCGCGGAGGCCGCGGGCTTCACCACCCGCTTCCGGCGTTTCACCTTGGCGGGAGCCTCCGCCTCCGCGGCCTCCTGCGCTGCCGCGCTCGAAGGGACGACGAGGGACAGCACGCACAGCATGATGGAAAGAGGCAGGCCGGCGCGCAGAGCGCGACGCCCGGCAACCGCCTTCGCCGCGCCCAGCCGCGGCTCACCGAACAGAGTCGAGTGCATCGTTCTCACATCCAAGGGTGGAGCATGGACACCCGAGGTCCTGTACGTACGACCCGGAGACGGGCTCGGCGCCAGCGCTTGCGTCCGGGGGAACGCGGTTTCTCGGCTGGACACCAACGCCATCATTTTCAAGCTACCCCAGAGACAACGCCGGGCCAAGTCGCTGGCTCTCATTCTCTAGAAACACGGGAAAGCATCAGTCGTCCGGCTGTTCCGCGGAGACGGCGAGGTCTCCAACGAAGGACGGAAGCGCGGGGCCCAGCTCCTCCGAGCGCACCAGCACCTCGGCCTCCACGTGAAGCTCGGCCCCTTCCGCCAGCACGGGCTGACGCCGCGGCGGGCCACGCGTGACGAGCTTGCTGAACTCGTCGAAATCCTTGTCCTGGAGCCGCGCGAAGGCATCGAAGGGCGCCACCGCGCCCACCTTCCCCAGCGCGCCGGTGAGGGCGGCCTCGTGGTTGCGCAGGTCCACCAGCACGGCCCCCGGCACCCGGCCACTGCGGAAGAGCACGCGCACGTCCTTGCCCTTGGGCACGTGCGCCAGCGGGACGAGCGCCGCCTCCGCGCCCTTGGCCTCCAGCATCTTCAGCGCGGACTCCACGTTCGGCACGGGGGCCAGCTTGAAGTGCTTCTGGGCGTCCAGGTCGCCGCCGAGCACGACGTGGGTGACGAACTTCGGGTCCGTCGGGCCCGCGCCCTTCACGTGCGCCAGGCGCTTGCCGGCGAGGTCCTTCACCACGCCGCGCTGCAACGCGACAATGGCCCAGCGCTGCTGCGTGTCACCCGCGCGTGAGGCCCAGGCCACCGGCTTCGCCTTCGTGCCCAGCTGCACCGCGGCCCACGCGTCCACCACCGCGAAGTCCACCATCCCGCCCGCCACCGCGCGGGAGAAGTCCTCGTAGCGGCCGAAGCTCTTGGCGGCCACGGGCGTGTCCAGGGTCTCCGTCAGCCGGGCGGCCAGGGCCTCCGCGTACTCGAAGCGCTCCTGACCATCCGCGAGCGTGGTGGCGAGGAACACCCCCAGCGTGGCCTTCTTCGGCGCCGCGAGCGCGGAGCTGGCCGTCAGGGTGCAGGCCAGCACGAGGCCAGCCAGGAGGAAGCGAGGTGACATCTTCATGGGGTCTCCTCCACGGTGGCGTCCGCGGGCGCGCCCGAGGCGGGCTCGGCCAGGCCGTGCAGACTCTGCAGGCGTTCCTTCCACTCACGCACCTGCGCCATGCGCGGGCCGCTGCCGCCGGCCAGGTAGCGGCGCCAGGCCTCCACGGCCTCACCCGCGTCCTTGCGGCGCTCCTGCGCGTCGATGCCCAGGTTGAGCGCGGCCACCGGCACGCTCGACTCCAGCCGGCGCCACGTCTCCACGGCGTCCGTCGTGCGGCCCTTGCGCCAGTCGACGCAGGCCAGGTTGTGCTGCACCTGCGTGTCGTCCGGGTTGCCGGCGAGCGCGGCCTTGAAGGCCTTCTCCGCCACCCTCATGTTGCCGGCATTGTACGCCTGGGATGCCTCGCGCCGGTGGAGCGCGCCCGTCATCGCCGTGAGCCACCTGGGCTGTCCGGGCATCGGCTTCTTCGCCGCCGCGGTCAGCTGCTTGCGCGCGGCGGGCACCTGCCCCTTCTTGTAGAGCACGAAGGCGGTGGCCAGCGCGCGCGTGTTGGGCCAGGCCCAGGGCTGCGTGGACGCCAGGGCCTTGGTGATGGCCGCGCTCGCCTCCGCGTGGCGCCCCGACTCCGCGCGCGCCAGGCCGCGGACGAACTGGGCCAGCCGCACCAGCTCCTTGCGGTTGCCGGTGCCCAGCTTGTCCACCAGGTCCAAATCCCGCTCGGCGGCGTCGGCGTCTCCGGCCTCCAGGCGCACCAGCGCCCGGCGCACCAGCACGCGCGGAAGGTTGGCGCCCGCCACCTGCGCCGCGGCGCGCGACGGGCCCACCGCGGTGAGGCGCTGCACCGCCGCGTCCACCTGCCCCAGCTCCACCTCGGCCAGCGCGGCGCCGACGGAGGCCTCCGCCTGTTCGTCGGGCTCCTCCGTCTGGGTGGCCGCGCGGTTGAAGGCCTCCAGCGCCGCCTGGGCATCGCTCGTGGCCAGCCGCGCGTACCCCAGCAGCAGGCTGTCACGCCACGCGGCGCCGGGCAGCATCACGCCCTGCTCCATCACCTTGCGCGCGTCCGCGTAGGCGCGCGTCTCCAGCAGCGCGGCGCCCAGCCGGCGCGCCATGGGCGCGCTCCGGTCCAGGTCGTACGCGCGGCGCAAATCCCGGACGGCGTCCTCAAGCCGTCCCGTGCCCGCCCTGTCCCGCGCCCGGTGCGCCAGGGCCCGGGCCAGCCACTGCTTCGCCCCGGCGTGTTCCGGCTCCACCTGCAGCGCGTTGGCGTAGTCCTCGATGGCCTGGTCCCACTGGCCGGTGGCGAAGTGGTCCGCGCCCAGCAGCACGTAGCCCAGGGCCTGACGCGGCGCCATCTCCACCACGCGCCGGTGCACCTCCACCGCGCGCTGGAAGCGGCCCGCGCGCCGGTTCACCGAGCCCAGGTTGGCCCACAGCTCCAGGCTGTTGGCGCCCGAGCGCACCGCGCCCTCCAGGAACTGGATGGCCTCCTCGTGCCGGCCCTGTGCCTGGAGCGCCTTGCCCACCGCCATCTGCCCCAGCACCAGGCCCGGCTGGAGCTGGAGCACCTTGCGGTACTCCGCCTCCGCGGCGGCCGCGTTCTTCTGGGCGAAGCGCACGTCACCCAGCAGCAGGTGCGCCGCGGGCGAGCTGCCAAGCTTCACCACCGCCTGGGCCTGCGCGTCCGCCTTCGCGACGTCCCCCGCGCCCAGGTACAGGCGGGCCAGCTTCTCGCGCGCATCAGCCGCCTTCGGGAAGCGCGTGGTGACGCCCTCCAGCAGCGTGCGCGCCTCCACCGCCCTGCCCTCCAGCTCCAGCACCTGCGCCAGGCCCAGCTGCACCGACGGCGACTCTGGCCGGCCCGTTTGCGCCTGCTGGAAGGACGCGCGCGCCGCCGCGGCGTCCCCGCGCAGCACGTGGGCGCGGCCCAGCAGCTCGTGAATCTGGAAGTCGTTGGGTGCCAGGGCCTGCGGACGCAGCGCCAGGTAGCGCTTCAGCCGCGTGGCCGCCGCGTCTCCCTGCTGGACGTAGAGGTAGTAGCTGGCCAGGTAGTAATGAACGATGAGGTGTTCGGCCTTGTCGGCCGCGGCCACCCGCTCCATCAGCGGCACGGCCTCCGGGAAGCGGCGCAGCTTGAAGTACGCCACGCTCACCGGATAGGCCAGGGCCAGCTCCGACGGGTTCGCCGTCAGCACCGGCTGCACCCGGTCCACGGTGCGCTGCCAGTCATTGAGCGCGTTGGCGCTGGCCCCCAGGCCCGCGGCGGCGGCCACGGAGCCAGGCTCGGCGGTCAGCGCCTGTTCGAAGAGGGCCAGGGCCTTGCGGTACTTCTCCTCGGCCTCCTTCTTGTCACCCGAGGCGCTGGCGGCGCTGGCGGCCACCTGCGCCGCCTCGCCGTCCCGCACCAGCCGCTGGGATTCGGACATGGGCGGCGGGCGGTACTGGGCCAGCGCGGGCGGGCCGCACAGGGTGGTCAACAGCGCGAGCGCCGGCGTGAGACGGCGCGACCGAGGATGTCGTGGGGAGCGTCGCATGCGTGTGGAGTCCCGGAAGGAAGTCAGGCGGCGGGGCTGAACTCGGCCACGACGACGGTGATGTCGTCCCGCTGCGGCTGGCCGGCGCTGAAGGCTCGAGCGTCCGCCAGCACCGCGTCACGCAGCGCCTCCGCGGACAGGTGGGCGTGCGCCTGGACCGCGGCGGCCAGACGCTGGGTGCCGTAGAGCTTGCCCGCGTTGTCGCGCGCCTCGGTGAGGCCGTCCGTGTACCAGACCACCACGTCCCCGGGCCGCAGCTGGGCCTGGCGCGAGGTGAACTGGGATTCGACGGAGGCGCCCAGCAGCGGGCCGCGCGCGGGCAGCGATGCAATCTGACCGCTGCGCTTGTTGAACACCAGCGGACTGGGGTGCGCGCCCGCCGCGTAGTCGATGTAGCCGTTGGACACGTCGATGACGGCCAGCGCGCTGGACATCTGGTGCTCACCGCGGCCCACGTTGGCCAGCGTCACGTTGAGGGCGGTGATGAGCATCTGCGCGTTGACCTGCGACGGCTCGCGCAGCGTCATCGCCGAGGCGAAGCCGCTGGTGGCGCTGGTGGCCACCAGCGACGTGGACAGGCCGTGGCCCGTCACGTCGCCAATGCCAATGACGATGCGCCGGTCATCCAGGGCGGCCCGGAACCACCAGTCGCCGCCGCACGCATCCGCGGTGACGACCAGGCCGGCGATGCGCAGCGGCCCCACCTGCACGCCCTCGCGCCCCGGCAGCAGCGTCTCCTGCACGGTGCGCGCGAGCGACACCTCGCGCTCCAGCTGCGCCTTGGCCCGCACGTCCTCCAGCAGCACCTTGATGCGCTCGGCCATGTGGTTGAACACCACGCCCAGCGTCACCACCTCGCGGCCCGCGCCCTGCGCCGTTCCCGCCCGCGCGCTCAGGTTGCCGGCGGCCAGCTGCATCACCTTGCCGGTCAGCATGCCCAGCGGCCGGGTGATGCGCCGGCTCTGGTAGGCCACCAGCACGCCCGCCAGCACCACGAAGCCCAGCCCCAGCCCCAGCATGCGCAGCGTGGTGGCGCGCACCGTGGCGCGCTTGTCCTGCTCCAGCGACGCCAGCTGCTTCTGCAGCCCGCCCAGCGAGTAGCTGATGACGACCAGCCCCTTGCCACTGCTGGAACCGTAGTCGATGGGCTCCTGGATTTCGGAGATGGGCTGCCCCCGGTAGAAGGCGCTCACCAGCCGGCGCTCGGCGCGGCGGACCGGCGCGACGTCCTCCTTGTCCTCGCTGGCGCCTTCGCTGTCCGCCATCCGGACTCCGTCCGGGTCGAAAATCTGCACCCGGAGGATGTTGGGGTTCGTCTTGACGATGGAGCCCGCCACCTCTTCGAGGAAGGCGTAGTTGTTGTCGCGCAGGTTGGTGGCGGAGGTGAGCGCGATGGTCTGCCCCACCGTCTGGCCCAGCTCGCGCGCCTGCTCCTGGATGCGCTCCTTGGAGACGAGCGCCGTCTCCTCGAACTGGGACTTGGTGGAGGCCACCGACAGCGCCGCCAGCAAGCCCACGATGAGCACCACCAGGACGCCGGTGGTGAGCAGGAGAATCTGGTCCAGCCGCAGCCCCTTGATCTGGGCCACGTTGGGCAGCTCGCCCGCCTCCAGTGGCGCGATGAGGGTGCGGGTGCCACCCTCCGCCAGCCCCAACGGGCCCGTCATGCGCGTGGCGGTGGACTCCCGCGCGCCGGTGACTTCCTGGGTGCCTGTCCGCTCGGACGGCGGGAGCGCGGCGTCATCCGGAAACTCGTCGGACGCGGGCGCGGACTTCAGTCGCGTATTCGTACTGGACAAGGGCGGGCCGGGGTGGGGACGCGCGGGGGCGCGCGGGGGAAACAGGGGTGTTTCGAGACTCTATCTCACTTCTCGTGCTTCGCGAGGCCCTGTCCCCACATCCACGCCGCGCCGGGGAAGACGCCACCGCCGGCATGTCACTGAAGCCATGTCATGCCAATGTCATGGCCAGCTTGGAGCCCCGCGTCATTCACCCGGGGTCCGCCGCGCCTCTCCCCCCTTCGCCGGGCGCGGTGCGGGTGTGCCCGTTACAGTCGGATGTCCATGCGGCCCCACTTCCACGTGGCCGGCTTTCCGGTCCGGCTCCACCCGCTCTTCTTCGTCGTCTCATTGATGACGGGCTGGACGCTCAGCTCCGAGCCCGCGCGGCTCGCGTTGTGGGTGGGCATCGTCTTCGTGTCGGTGCTGCTCCATGAACTGGGGCATGCGCTGGCCTTCCGCCGCTACGGCTGTCCCGCTCGAATCGAGCTGCACGGCATGGGCGGCACCACCCAGACCCACGACGCCGCGCACCTCACTCACCCGCAGTCGGCCTTCGTGAGCTTCGCCGGGCCGGGCATCGGCTTCCTGGCGGGAGGGCTCATCTGGGGCCTGTCGCAGCTCGTTCCCCTGGGTGAGCCGGGCGGACTGGCGGACCAGGGCGTGCGGCAGTTCCTGTGGGTCAACATCGGCTGGGGGCTCTTCAACCTGCTGCCCATGCAGCCGCTGGACGGTGGACACCTGTTGGCGGACCTGGTGCGCGCCCGCAGCGGCTACCGCCACGAACGGGCGGTGCTCGGCGTGGGCATCGCCACGGCGGTGGTGGTGCTGGGGCTGGCCATCGGGTCGAAGCAGCTGTGGCTGGGGATGCTGGCGATGGTGCTGGGGGTGATGAACCTCGAGCAGCTCCGCCGCACGCCGAAGCGGCGCCCCGCCGAGCGGCGGCGCGCCCTCCCCCGCGTGGTCCGCAAGCCCCGGGCGGCACCGGCGGGCGCCGTCTCCATCGAGCAGCTGATGGACGAGCTGCGCGGAACGCCCCGCCCCCCGGGCGCGGCCGACGCGGATGATGACCTGGAGGGCCCTCACGACCCGGCCCTGGTGGGCGAGATGCTCCTGGACAACGGGCTGCCGGAGCTGGCCGTGGGCTCACTCCAATCCGCCTTCACGCAGGCGCCCCTGCCGCGCACCGGCCATGCCCTGGTGCTGGCGCTGCTGCACACCGGGCGGCTCCAGGAGCTGGCCTCGCTGCTGGACAGCTCGCACGCCCGGCAGCTGTCCGAGGACACGCTGGCCCTCATCTCCGAGCACGCCGGGACGGCCAGCGAGGCCACACTCACCGAGCGAATTACCGCGCTGCGGCACGGGCGGACTCCTGCCACGGATGAGCCCCGCTGATTGCCGCGCCGCGCCAGAAGGTGCTCTCCGCCTGACGTCCCGACAGGCGGCCCATCAACTGCCTTGAGCGGGAGGCACGTATCCGGGTTATAGGGGCGTCCCCTCCAGCCAGAGGAAGGTCGCGCGTGTCTCGTCCCCGACTCATCAAAGAATCCTCAGAAGCGTCCGCGCCGCTCGAGCGGGAGCTGCTGGTCCGCATCCATGACCTCATGGTGAAGACGCGCGTCCTCGAGGAGCGCCTCATCCAGATGTACAAGCAGGGCCACGGATACTTCTGGATTGGCGGCCCCGGCGAGGAGGCGTTCAACGTCTCCCTGGGCCTGCTCATGAAGAAGGGCCAGGGCCCCGACTTCGACTATCTGCATGCGCACTATCGGCAGTCCGGCACCCTGCTCGCGCTGGGTGAGGAGCCCATCGGCTCCCTGCGGCAGATGAAGAACACGGCCACGGACCCGTATTCGGGCGGCCGCAACTTCGCGGGCCACTACTCCGCCCGGAAGTACAACGTGGCGCCGGTGTCCTCGCCCATCGAGGTCCAGTACGCCATCGCCCCGGGCACGGCCATGGTGCAGAAGCGCCACGGCGGTGACGGCATCACCATCGTCACCGGTGGCGACGCCGGCACGGCCGAAGGCGATTTCGCCTCGTGCCTGGTGTGGAGCAGCCGCCCCGTCAACCCGCTGCCCATCCTCATCATCGTCACCAACAACAAGTGGGGCATCTCCACGGCGGCGGAGGGTCAGCACGGCGAGCAGCGCATCAGCGACCGCGGCAAGGCCTTTGGCATCCGCAGCAAGACCATCAACGGCAACGACGCCGTGGAGGCCTACACCGAGCTGCGCGAGGCCATGGCCTACGTGCGCACGGAGCGCAAGCCCTTCCTCCTGGAGGCCAACGTGTCGCGCCTCTACGGCCACTCGTCCGCCTCCGGAGCCAACTACGTGAGCAACGAGGTCGACTGCCTCACGGACTTCGAGGCGAAGCTGGAGAAGGACGGCGTCCTGACGCGAGAGCAGATGGACGCGCTGCGCAACAAGTACACCGAGGAGATGGCCGCCGCCGCCCGACAGGTGCGCGACGAGCCACAGCCCGACCCCGAATCCATCTGGAAGCACATCTACGCGGAGGACAAGTAACCCATGGCGAACATGGCACAGGCCATCCGCATGGCCCTGCACTACGCCGAGGAGCACCTGGGCGTCACCGACATCTTCGGCGAGGACGTGGGCGCCCCCCTGGGCGGCGTCTTCACCTGCACGCAGGGCCTGAAGACGACGTGGAACTCTCCCCTGGACGAGCGCGGCATCATCGGCGCGGCCATGGGCATCGCCATGGCCGGCGGACGGCCGGTGGCGGAGATCCAGTTCTGCGACTACGTCTACAACACCATCGACCTGCTGAAGCTGGCGGGCAACACCAGCTGGTCCACCTTCGGTGACTGGAACCTGCCCATGGTGGTGCGCACGCCGGTGGGCAGCGGCATCCGCGGGTCCATCTACCACTCGCACTCGTTCGACGCGACGATGACCCACATCGCCGGGTGGAAGGTGGTCATGCCCTCCACGCCGCTGGACGCGTACGGGCTGCTCATCACCGCGTGCCAGGAGAAGAACCCCGTCATGTTCCTGGAGCCCAAGGCGCTCCTGCGAGTGAAGGGCGAGGAGCGGATTCCGGGCGAGCCGGAGGATGACCGCGCGCTGTCGAAGCTCATCGACGCGCCGCTGGGAGACCGCTCCCAGTGGAAGCCGCAGTGGCCTGCGGGCCTGGAGGCGTACGCGGTGCCCTTCGGCAAGGGCAAGATTGTGCGCGAGGGCACGCAGCTCACCGTGGTGAGCTACGGTCGCACCCTGCCCCTGTGCACGAAGGCCGCGGAGACGCTGGCCGCGGACGGCATCAGCGCGGAGGTCATCGACCTGCGCTCGCTGTGGCCGTACGACTGGGAGCTCATCAAGGCCTCCGTCCAGAAGACGGGCCGCGTCCTCTTCGTCAACGAGGACACCGAGGTGACGAACTTCGGAGAGCACCTGGTGCGCCGCACGGTGGAGGAGCTGTTCTACTCGCTGCTGGCCCCGCCGCGGCTGCTGGCCGGCAAGTTCCTGCCGGGCATCGGCCTGGCGGACGCGCTGGAGATGGCGTCGGTGCCGCAGCTGGGTGACATCACCACCGCCATCCGGTCGCTCGCGGGCGAGCAGCCGTAAGCGCGACACCCACAATCCCCTGCTCGTGAGCCCCTTGTCTCACGGGAGAAGCACCCCGGGCCGCCATTCCTCTTTGAAGGGATGGCGGCCCATTCGTTAGACTCCAAAGGCTTTGTCACAGCCAATCTTCCGGACAGCCACTCCCGTCGCTGGCGCTGATGCGCCGGCCTTCCGTATCCGCCGCGCCCGCCGGGGTGACGCCGAAGCCATGGCGTCGCTCCTCAAGGAGCTGGGCTACCCCCAGGGGACGGACCAGCAGACGGTCCACTGGGTCGTCAGCCATCCGGAGATTGAAATCTTCGTGGCCGGCGACCCGCAGGACCGGCCCGTGGGCATGGTGTCCTTCTCCCACCGTCCCCAGCTCCGGCTGCGCGGACGCGTGGGCACCATCGACGAATTGGTGGTGACGGAGACCTGGCGTCGTCGCGGCGTGGGCCGCGCGCTCATCCGGCAGATTCTGGAGCGCTGCAAGGTGCTGAGCGCGAAGCAGCTCCAGCTCGTCTCACCCATGACGACGACGCCGGAGACGCGCAACTTCTACACGGCCTGTGGCTTCTCCGAAATCGACTCGGGCGTGTTCCGCCACGTCGATACGGAATCCCAGCGCTGACCGCGGCGAGGCGGCGGGCACCGACACTCGCGGTGCCCCCGGCCGCTATCGCTTGAAGCTGTCCACCACGCGCTGAAGCCGGGCCCGGTCCTCGTCGCTCATGTCCGTGAAGCGCACGCCAATGGCCTCGGCCTCGTCGCGCACCCAGGCGATGACGCCGGTGAGGTGGAACTCCTCGCCTTCAATGGCCATGGACAGGCGGACGTGGGAGCCCACGTCGTAGGACTTCCGCGTCAGCAGGCACAGGCCGCCCGCGGAGATGTTGATGGAGTACGCACGCAGCGCCCGCGCCGCGTCCTGCGTCTGGTTGAAGCGAACCTCGAACCGCGCCGCCACACGCTCATCCGCCCGCCGGTTCGCGTATGCGGCTGGATCCCCGTTCTCCATGTCATCCGCCGCCTTGGTTGTCATACGCACCCGATAGCCCCCACGTTCGACGCTCCTGGCGAACACCACGCTGCTTCCCACACCCACAGTTCCACAGGGCGACGCGCCAGGCCAACCTCCAGGCCCCGGGCGTCAGCCAAGTGTCCGCTGCTTTCCACGCCTGATTCAAGAGGCCCCCTCTATCGAATTCGGGTGCCTATGTCCTCGGAGACTTCCCCGGGAGCGCTCTGGAATGCGTGTGAACCGCCTCTATGTGTTGACTGGAACCCTGGCCTTGGCCCTCTGGGCCGCGGCCTGCAACGGCGGCAATGGGCCGGGCCCCGGCGGTCAGGAGGACGCGGGCACCGATGGAGGCGGAACGCCCACCGGGGACGGCGGTGGGACGGACGCGGACGGCGGCGCGCGGGACTTCGCCTGCAACGTGGCGCGACAGGAAGGCTGTGCCGACGGCCAGGACTGCTACTTCGCGGACCTGGCGGACGGAGGCACCGGCAGCCGCTGCTTCGAAGCGGAGTGCGACGTGGTGGCCCAGGACTGCGCCCAGGACCAGCGCTGCACGTATGCGATGGAGAATGGCGTCACCCAGCGGCGCTGCGTGGCCCCGGGCACCGCGGACGAAGGCGCGCCCTGCACGCTGGCGCCCAGTGACGGGGGCCTGGCCTACGACACCTGCCGGCAAGGATTGTTCTGCCGCGAGGCGCCTGACGGCACAGGGAGTGGATTCACCTGCCAGCGCCTGTGCCATGCCACGACCCAATGTGGGAACGCGAGCGAGTGCAATACCGTGCTCCGCCTGGAAGGCACCGACGAGCTGCCGCTGGTCTGCGGCCCGCCGTCCATGGCGTGCAACCCCTTTGGCGATGATTGCGAGGCGCCACTCAGCTGCTACCCGTCCACGTCAGGCCCGCTGTGCGCGGGCAGCGGCAATCGGACGGAGGGGCAGTCGTGCGACTTCAGCAATCAATGCGCGCCGGGAAGCGCGTGTGTGAATGCGGGAGGCGGCCTCACCTGCCGCCCGCTCTGTCAGCCCGGTGGCACGCCCGCCTGCTCCACGGGCAGCTGCCGGGCATTGGATGGCAACCCAGGCGTGGGGGCTTGCGTCCCCTAGTCCCCAAGGCAGCAGGCCGGTCGCTGTGGCGGGCGGGCAGGCAGACGAGGCTTCGGAGGAGGAGGGTTCCCAGACGGCCGGCTGGCAGGGCACGGTGTGGTGTGCATCCTGCAAAGCCGGGAGGGATGGGAATGGGAATGAAGCCTGTGTGGCGGAAGGTCGTCGTGTGCGCGAGCAGCGCGCTGCTGGCGTGTGCTGGCAGCGTGACGGACTCACCCGACGGTGACCTGCCCCCAGAGGACGAAAGCCGCGCTTCCACGATGGAGCAGAACGCGCCGGACGCGTCACTGGAAGTCGCGCCCGTGTTGGTGCTGAACGACGGCCGGCAGGTGCAGGCCGTGCCGCCCTTCGCGCCGCCGGCGACTTCGTTCCAACCGGGCTTCCATCAAGCGCTCCGCGCGTCCCACTCCGCGGGAAGCGTGACGACCTTCCGCATGCGCGTGCCGGTGGCGCGTGACGGCGGGCGCATCCGCGTGACGTTCCGCTCGGGAGACGGAAGCATGACGCTGGTGCGTGCCACCGTGGCCCAGGCGGGCGCCAATGGAGCGCTGGCGTCCACGCCGGTGAAGCTCTCCTTCGATGGCGCGGAGGGCTTCACCGTGGACGCGCGCTCGCGGAAGACGTCGGACCCGGTGGACTTCCCGGTGGCGTTCCGGGACGAGCTGGCCATCACCTTCGAGGTCCGTGGCGCGCTGGCGGCCAGCGCCATCAGCGCCTTCCCAGGCAGCTTCGCGCGCGCGGGGAACCATGCTCTGGTGACGGGCGCGCTGGGCGGCACCCTGTTCGACCGCGCCGTCGGCGTGGCCACCGTCGACGTGGAAGGTCCCACGGGCCGCGCCTTCGTGGCCATTGGCGACAGCATCACCGAGGGCTACATCGACACGAAGAACGACACGCGCAACGCCTGGCCCGCCAAGGTGGAGGCCGCGCTGGGCGTGCCCGTGGTGAACGCGGGCGTGAGTGGCCAGGGCTTCTACGACGCGCTGGCGCTGCTCGACGGCGAGGTGCTGGCGCTCCAGGGCATCACCGACTGCATCGTCCTGCTGGGCACCAACGACCTGGGCGACAAGAACTCCCTGTCCGTCATCCAGGCGCGGATGAACACGATGCTGGGCCGGCTCGCGCCTTTCTGCCGCACCTGGGTCAGCACCCTGCTGCCCAAGGAGAAGTCGAACTACGCGCCCTACGAATTGGTGAAGACCCAGCGGCTGGAGCTCAACACGTGGCTCCGCGGCGGCGGCGCCGGCCCGGACATCATCGACCTGGAGACGGTGACGCGCCAGCCCGCGAACGTGCACCTGTTCATCGACGGGCTGGAGGTGGACGGCATCCACCCCAGCATCGAAGGCCACCAGGTGATGGCGGACGAAGTCGCGCGCGTGCTGCGCGAAGAGGGCGGCCTCTAGCCACGCCCCCGCGCTCAGCCCTGGCGCGAGCCGAGCACGCCGTGGAGCACCAGCAGCTCCGCGAGCCCCGGCGGCGCCAGAATCCAGTCGTCCTCCGTGGGCACCCAGCGCACCGGGGCCCCGGCCCCCTCCAGCAGGCGGTTCACCTGGAGGAGCAGCGGCTCGAAGGTGGAGACGGGGGCCTCGCGGCTCCCCTCCGGTGCCGGCACGTCCTGTCCACCGGGCTCCAGGCGGAAGGCGGCGCGGCCTGGCTGGGGCGTCACCTCGAAACCGGGCAGGTACGGCTGCATGGCGGCCTGGAGCCGCTCCAAGAGCGCGCCGTCCTCGTAAGGGTGGGACAGCTCCCAGTCGAAGAAGGTGGGCAGCTGCGCGAGCAGCTCCAGGTGCAGCGGGTTGGCGCGGCTCTGCCGCCAGTGGTGCTCGGCCAGGTCATAGGCCGTGGCGGGCACGCGCAGCTCGTACTTCTCCAACTTCGCGAGCAGCTCGCCCATCCGCTCCACCAGCTCCGCGGGCGGCTCGGCGCGGGACACCCAGCCCCAGTCCGCCACCGCCTGCCCGCGCCGCTGGCCTTCCACCCGGTCCCCTTCACGCAGCTGGAGCTGCGGCTCCGGGGCCTCCTCCTCCGGGTACAGCCCCGCGTGCAGGAGCGGCCCGCCCGACTCGGGCCGCAGCCGCGCGAAGCGGTGCGCCGGGTTGACCTCCACCACGCTGAACGTCTCCCTGGCCATCGCCGTCTCCTCGAATGTCCGACGTCGCGGAGCCTACCCGGTGTTGCGCATGCCGGCGGCGATGCCGTTGAGCGTGAGCAACAGTGGACGATCCACCTCCGCCTGGCCCTCGCGCTTGCGCTTGAGCAGCTCCACCTGGAGGAAGGACATGGGGTCCACATAGGGGTTGCGCAGGGAGATGCTGCGCTGGAGCTGAGGGTTGTTGTCGAGCAGCTTCGACTCGCCCGTCAGCTGCTTCACCTGCCTGCGCGTGCGCCGGTGCTCCTGCTGGATGCGCCGCCACACCGAACGGGTGGCCGGAGGCGCCAGCGACGCGTAGCGCCCGGCGATGGCCATGTCCGACTTCGCCAGCACCATGGTGACGTTGTCGATGACGGCGCGGAAGAAGGGCCACTCCCGGTACATGCGCTTGAGCTGCGCCGCCCCACCCTCCTCCTTCGAGAAGGCCTCCAGCGCTGAGCCCACGCCGTACCAGCCTGGGAGGATGGCCCGGTTCTGCGTCCAGGCGAAGACCCACGGAATCGCGCGCAGCGTGTCCAGGCCTCCCGCCCTGCGCTTGCTGGGGCGCGAGCCGATGGGCAGCGACGCAATCTCCTCCACCGGCGTCGCGGCGGTGAAGAACTCCAGGAACCGCGGGTCCTCCCACACCAGGGCGCGGTACGCCTTGCGCCCCGTCTCCGCCAGCGTGTCGAACACGGTGCGGAAGGTGCGCTCGGCCTCGGGCGCCGGTCGCGGCTGCGCGTCCAGCGTGTGCAGCAGCACGCCGCCCAGGATGAGCTCCACCGTGCGCCGCGCCAGCTCCGGGCGCGCGTACTTGTGGTCCAGCGCCTCGCCCTGCTCCGTCGCCTTGTAGCCCCCCGCCACCGCGCCCGGCGGAAGCGCGAGAATCGCCTCCTGCGCGGGACCACCGCCACGCGCCACGGACTCGCCGCGGCCGTGGAAGAGTCGCAGCGGGACGCCCGCCTCGCGAGACACCTCCGTGAGCGCCACCTGCGCGCGGTACAGCGCCGCGCTGGCCGCCAGGAGCCCCACCTCCTTGCCGGAGTCGCTGTAGCCCACCATCACCTCCTGGCCACCGCGCACGTCCAGGTGCTTGCGGTACTCCGCGTCCGCGAAGAGCGTGCGCAGCACGTCCGGGCCCGAGTCCAGCGCGCCCAGCTGCTCGAACAGCGGCACCACGTCCGCCGTGGCGCAGCCCCGCTTCTCGTCCCACAGGCCCGCGTGCTTCAAGCAGCGGAAGGCCGCGAGCACGTCCTCGGCGGTGCTGGCCATGCTGAGGATGAGCGTGCGGCACGCGGGCTCACCCGATTCCGACTGGGCCTCTTTCAGCCGCGCCAGCACTTCCAGGAGCCGCGCCCCACCTTCCGTCGGCGCCGGGCCCCCGTCGAACGAGCCCGCCGCGCTCACCGCGTCCTCGGCCGGCGCGCGCACCTCCAGCTCCGCCAGCGACAGTCCCAGCGCGAGCACCCGCTCCCGGACCTGCCGCACGTCGCGAAGTCCCGCGTGCGTGCCCTTCGACGCCTCCAGCGCGCGGCCCAGCACGTCCAGGTCCGCCAGCAAGGCCTCCGGCGTGCGGTAGGCGCCCTGCGGCATGGGGACGCTCGCCCCGGCGCGCTGCTGCGTCACGTAGTGGAGCGCGCGGTGCAGCCGCTCCTCCATGAAGCGCAGCTTGTGCCGCAGCGGCTCGCCCGGGGTACGGGGGCCGTAGCGGCGCTCGGTGTCGGGCAGCTCCTCCGCGTCCTTCGCCACCGAGCTCAGCAACTCCTCGGACGGCTTCGCGTGGCGCGCCGACTGGGACAGCCGCCCGCCCAACCGCTCCAGGTCGAGCAGCAACCGCCGCAGTCCCCGGGCCCGGTGCGCGCGCAGCGTGTCCGCGAACACGTCGGGCGTCACCAGCGGGTTGCCATCCATGTCCCCGCCCACCCATGAGTGGATGCGCACGGGCGTGTCCACCGGCCCCAGCGGCTCGCCGTAGGCGCGCTCGAAGGCCCAGTCCAGCAGCTCGGGGAGCAGGGACAGCTCGTCCGCGAGCACCTCCTCCACGTACCAGAGGACGTTCTTCACCTCGTCACCCACGGTGGGGCGCTCGCGGCGCAGCTCGTCCGTCTGCCACAAGAGGGTGATTTCCTCGCGCAGCAGCGCCAGGTTCACCGAGGACTCGCGCGGCGTCAGCTCGCAGCGGTCCCGCTCCTCCAGCAGGCCCGCCATGCGGTAGAGCTTCTCCAGCAGCGTGCGGCGCACGGCCTGCGTGGGGTGCGCGGTGAGCGTCAGCGTCACGCGCATGGTGCGCATGGCCTCGCGCACGCGCTCCGCGGGGATGCCCGCATCCTTGAGCACTTGCAGCGTGGCCTCCAGCGAGCCGCGCTGGGGCCTGGCGGACGCGGCCTCCGCGTGGGTGCGGGCGCGGCGGATGCGGTGGTGCTGCTCCGCCAGGTTCACCAACTGGAAGTAGACGGAGAAGGCACGCAGCACCGGCTCGGCCCGTTCCAGCGGCAGGCGTTGGAGCACCTCCGCCAGCTCGGCCGCCACCGCGCGCCGGCCGGCCATGGGGCCTCGGCGGCGCTGGATGGCGAGGCGGCGCACTTCTTCTTCCAGGTCGAAGAGCGCCTGCCCCTCCTGTTCGACGAGGACTTCTCCCAGGAGCCGGCCAAGCAGGCGGACATCCCGGCGCAGCGGCTGATCCACGGCACGCAGTCGGGCCATATGGTGCGACGGTAGCCGCTGAGCAGCGAACTGGCCCGCATTTCCGCGCGAGAAAGTGACGTGCGCCCGCGAATCACGGCGATGCGTCTGTCATTCCCGACCGACTCGGCCCCGCAACGCGCCAGCACGCGCCACCGCCCGAAAGCCACCCGGCCCCGTGGCTCCTGAGCCACACGCCCGCCCGGTCCAGGCCTTGCACAACAGCCCTCCCGTGGGCCGCGAACGACACCGCGGCCGAGGAGCTTGTCGCCATGTGGACGATGCGGGGGTGGAAGGTGACGTTGCTGTGTGGCTGGCTGGCCGCGCCGGTGGCCCTGGCCGAGACGGCGATGCTCGACGGGGTGCCCAGGGAGGCGAGGGCCGCGCGTGGCGCGGAGCTGCTCCCCTCCGAGCCCATGTTCCCCGACGCGGGCCCGGGTGAGGTGGACGGCCCCGTCCTTCGCTACGCGGAGCCGGTGTCCTGCCCCGCTGCGCCCGAGGGCCGGGTGTGGGTGGCGGAGACGCAGGCGTGCGACGACGCCGGCTGCGAATCGCTCACGACGGTGTGGGCGGGCTCGTGGACCGTCGAGGACGCGGGGCTGGAGGTGCGCTGTGAGACGGACCGCGTGGTGCTGGCCGCGGGCGAATGGCGGATGGTGCTCACGCCAGGCGCGGGCGGCGGCCTGGAGGTGAGTGAGTTGACGCCGCCGGAGCCCGAGTCGCTGTCGGCGGCGCGTCCCTCGGAGACACCGGCCTCCGAGGACTGAGCCGGGCTACACGCCGATGCGGCGGAGCATCAGGATGGGGCCTTCATCCAGGCGCCTGTCCCGCAGGTCGATCTCGCAGTCGATCATCCAGTCGCCGTGCCCTTCCGGGTCGATGATGCGCTGCTGGGTCTCCCACAGTCGCGTGCCGGACTCCTTCAAGAAGGTGTTGGCGGGCTTCCGCGCCTGGGGCGTGAGCACCACGACCTTGTGCTCCTCGAAGTACGGCGCCATGGCCTGCTCCAGCTTGGGGGCCGTCCATTCGCCCAGCGCGTTGTCCAGCATGGCCAGCGCGTCCATGTAGCGCTTCTGGCCCAGCGCCTTGAGCAGCCGGTGCAGCTCCTCGCGCACGCGCGCGGCGAAGGCCTTCGGGTCGTCGGTGAGCTCCTTCGGCTTGAGCTCCACCACCGGCTTCGCCTCGACGGCGGCGTCCGGGTTGCGCATGCGCTCCCACTCATCCAGCAGGCTGGAGTCCACCTGCCGGAGCGTGGCGCGCAGGTGGTCGATGAAGTCCTCCACCTCCTCCGTGCGGAAGCGCTCCGGCACCGTCTGCACCAGCGTCTTGTACGTGTCATTCACGTACCGCAGCAGCACGCCCTCGCTGCGCTGCAGGCCGTACTCACGGATGTAGTCCGGGAAGGACATGAACCGCTCGAACATGTCCCGGACAATGGACTTGGGCCGGATGTTCTCCTCGCCCACCCACGGGTGCTTCTGCGCGAACTTGTTGAAGGTGCCGTAGATGAAGTCGCGGTTGGGCTTGGGCCACTCGAGCTTCTCGAGCTCCGCCATGCGGTCGTCGTACTCCACGCCCTGCGCCTTCAGCTCGTTGATCTTCTCGCCCTTGAGCTGGTTGAGCTGCGCGTAGAGCACCACGTCCGGGTTCTCCAGGATGGCCTCCACCAGCGACACCACGTCGAGCGCGTACGTGTCCGTCGTCGGATCCAACAGCTCCAGCGTGTCGAGCAGGTACAGCGACAGCGTGTGGTTGAGGCTGAAGTCGTGCTGCATCTCCCCCGCCACCTTCACCGTGGCACCCGAGCCGCCCTGCCCCTTCTCCACCTCGATGATTTCCGCCTCGCGCAGCGTGCGGAAGTCGCGCGCGGCCTCCTTGAGGTGCCGGCGCTTGAGGTAGTCCGAGTCGTGGCTGCGCTGCACCAGCGTCACCAGCCGCTTGTACCCGCCGTTGCCTTCCGTCTGGTGGTCGCTCTGGAGCAGGTTGAGAATCATGCCGTGCGACACCGCGAAGCGGGACTCCAGCGGCTCCGGCATGCCGTTCTGGAGCCGCTCGAAGGTGCTCCGGTCGTACTGCACGAAGTTCTTCTGCGGCGGCTTGGCCTTGGGCGTCTTCTTCTTGCCCGCGGCCTCCTTGGCGGCCAGCTTGATGTTCTCGATGACATACTCGGGCGCCTGGGCCACCACGCTGCCCTGGGTGTCGAAGCCCTTGCGGCCCGCGCGGCCGGCGATCTGCTGGAAGTCGCGCACGCTCAGCGTGGTCAGCTTCTCGCCGTTGAACTTGAAGAGCTGCGTGAAGAGCACCGTGCGGATGGGGATGTTGACGCCCACGCCCAGCGTGTCCGTGCCGCTGATGACCTTGAGGTGTCCGTGCTGGGCCAGCTTCTCCACCAGCAGGCGGTACTTGGGCAGCAGGCCGGCGTGGTGCATGCCGATGCCGTGGCGCAGGAAGCGCTGGAACTCCTTGCCATAGGGCGTGTCGAAGGGCGCGTCCTGGAGCGCCAGCCGGATGGCCTCCTTCTCCTCCTTGGTGGAGAAGTCCACGCTCATCAGGTTCTGTGCCTGCTCGGCGGCGGTGCGCTGGGTGAAGTTCACCAGGTAGATGGGGTACTTCCCGCGAGCAATCAGGTCTTCAATCGTCTCGTGCAGCGGCGACTCGCGGTAGTCGAAGTCCAGCGGCACGGGCCGCTCGGCGCTGCGCACGGTGGCCACTTCCCGGCCGGTGAGCTTCGCCAGGCTCTCCTCGATGACGTGCGTGGGGCCCAGCGTGGCGGACATCAGCAGGAAGGTGGTGTCCGGCAGCGCGATGAGCGGCAACTGCCAGGCCACGCCGCGCTCGCGGTCCGAGTAGTAGTGGAACTCGTCCATGACGACGTAGTCCACGCGGGCGCTCGCGTCACGCAGGGCCAGGTTGGCGAGGATTTCGGCGGTGCAGCAGATGATGGGTGCGTCGCGGTTGATGCTCGCGTCGCCGGTGAGCATGCCCACGTTCTCCGCGCCGAAGGCGTCGCAGAGGGCGAAGAACTTCTCGTTCACCAGGGCCTTGATGGGGCAGGTGTAGAAGGAGACCTTCCCCTCCGCCATGGCCTTGAAGTGGAGCGCCGTCGCCACCAGCGACTTGCCGGAGCCGGTGGGCGTCTTGAGGAACAGGTGCTTGCCCGCCAGCAGCTCCAGGATGGCCTCTTCCTGGGCGGAATAGAGGCTCAAGCCATTGGCCGCCACGTAGCCGACGAAGCGGTTGAGGATTTCATCCGCGTCCAGGGGCGGTTCGCCCTTCTTGGGGAGCAGTGCGGCGAGCGGAGCTTGGGTTTCAGGGGTGGCCATCACCCGTGGACAATAGGCGGCGCGCCCGGCCCCTACCGGGAAAATCGCAATCGGCGGCACGGGGCGTGACGGCAGGCGCCCCCTTCCCGCACGGAAGGGCCGGGGGAAGGCCCCCTGGAGGGGTGTCCGCGAGTCTCCGGGCGCAAGGTCCGCGGGCGCGATACCCGGGCCCCGGCCCCCTCCATACCGTTGCCCCTGGACTGAAGATCAGGGGGTGGGGATGCGGACAACCGTCAGACAGAAGATGACGCGCCTCAAGCGCGCGGCACTGCTGGGAGGTCTGGCTTCCGCGCCCTGCCTCTGGAGCGGCTGTGAGCAGCGACGGGACCCCACGGTGGGCGAGGCCGATGTTGCCGAGGCCCCGGTTGTCGCGGGGCTGGAAGGCGGCCCCCCCACCGACACGATTCCAACCGCTGACGGCGGGAATGCTGGCGAAGGGCCGGGCCAGGCACCAGGCCACGCCGACACCGGCACGGGGGGGGCGGGAGCCCACGGCGGGACCGGCAGCCGGAGCGAGACTCCAGGCGCGAGCGCATACATGCCCGGCAGCGGCCCGCGGCACAGCGGCAGCAGAGCCGGTGGTGGCAGCGCCCCCCGGAACAGCGGCGGTTGGACCGTTGGTGGCAGTGGCCCGCGTGACAGCGGCAGCCGGGCCGCTGGTGGTAGCGGCGCTGGCCGAGGTGGCTTCGGAGGCGGGGGCAGCCTCACGGGTGGCCACAGCGCCACCGGTGGGGACAGCCTGTCGAGCGGCAACAGCGTGACGGGGGGCGGCAGCAGCACCGGCCAAGGCGGCAGTGGCTCGGGTAGAGCCACGGGCTTGCGCAACTGAGGAAGCAGCGCGGGGGGCTCGGCCTCGGGAAGTCGAGGGCTGGACTGTGCCAGTGGCGGCGACAGCGCGTCTGGTGACGGCAGCGGAGAGAGAGGCTCGCGGTCCGGTGGGATGCTGGGGCGCTGACGCCACCTCACGCGGTGCACCTCACCGCCACGCGCGTTGCAATCGCGATGGAGGAACGGCCGGAGCGCGTGTCGCCTGGACCCGGCGCTCCTCGAAAAGCAAACGGGATGAGCGGACCGTGCCGCCCATCCCGCGCGTTCAAACCAATGTGACGCGGCCTACGTCGTCGGCTGCGTCGCCTGGATGACCTGAGCCCGCGCCCCCCTGCGGCCAGACGTCCCCCATCACATCGTTCACCAACGCCATCAGCGCATGCGGCCCGGTGCCCGTCCTCGTTCCGGCTGCCTGAAGCATGGCCTCGACGCCGCCGCGCGCCGGTGCTCTACCTCCGGCTGGAGGGCGTGGACGGGCTGGAAGCCCAGGCCCAGATGCGCGCGAACTCGCCGGCCTGAGCCGCATCGCCGCGGGCACCACGCCGGAGCGGCCTTCGGGCACCAGTCCCGCCATCGCCGATGGTGCGCGACCGCATCGCCCGGGCTGCGCCATCGGAAGGCGCGGCGCTGATTCTGGGCGACTCCGGCACGGGCAAGGAGCGCGCGCATGGCCAGCCGCAACCGCACGGACTTCTACGGGCCGCTGCGCCGCCACGGGCTATCCCCTCCGTCCACCGAAGCGTTGTCGCGTGCACATCTCACTCGTGCTTCCCGGCCATGGCGGTGTGCTTTTCAACTGCCCAACGTTCAGCTGAACAGCAGTTGAGGGGGACAACAGTCATGCGAATCACACGAGCGATGTTGGGTGTGGCGATGGTGGGGACGGCCGTGATGTTCGCCGGCTGCGGAGAGAGCAGCGCCAGCGAGAACACACTGGGGCCCCAGCAGGCCGCCGCGGGCCAGCCAGTGACACTCACGGACGGCCAGATTCTGGGCGTGCTCCTGGTGGCCAACGCGGGCGAAGTGATGCTGGGCCAGGTGGGCCAGGCGCAAGCCACCGACCCGACGGCACGTGACTTCAACGCACGCATGGTCACCATGCACTCAGAGGTCATCAAGCGCCTGGAGCAGCTGGCCATGGCCCAGGGCATCGCACCCGCGGAGAGCCCGGTGTCGCAGCACCTCGAGCAGACGGCACAGAAGACCATCGACCTGCTGAGCGCCACGCAGGCCCCGGCCTTCGACCTGTCGGTGATGGATGCGCAGGTCGCCGCCCACGCCGGTACCGCCCTGCTGGGGGATTCCCTGCTCGCGATGCAAGTGCAGAACCCGGCGCTCAAGGATGAGCTGATGGCGATTCGGAAGACGGTCCAGGCCCACCTCCAGGAGGCCTCGAACATCCAGACCACCCTCTTCAACGCGAAGCAGCCCTAGCCGCCACGCGCAGCCGTCCGCCCGGGAGTCGCAGCCCCGGGCGTGACGGCGCTTCGCGCGTGACGGCGTCCGGACAATGCCCCCTGTCGCTGGGGGCGATGGCAAGGTGAACGCCCGACTCCAGCGCGCGTCAGAGCACCTTCACGGCCTTCACCATGTCTGGCGACAGCTCCTCATGCTGGAGGATGGAGAAGCCCAGCTTCCGGCTGATGGTCTGCATGGCACGGTTGCCCGCGAGGATGTCCGCGACGATGCGCTCCATGCCCCAGTCCCGGCCGATGTCCACCAGTCGCTTCAGCATCTCCGCGCCCAGCCCCTGCCGCTGCACCGGGTCGCTGATGAGGATGGCGAACTCCGCGTCGCGCGTGCCCCGTAGCCGCGTGAGTCGGCCCACGCCGAGCAGCTCTCCGTCCTTGCGCTCCGCCACCAGCGCCATCTCCCGCGCGTAGTCGTTGAAGCAGATGCGGGACAGCCGCTCGTGCGCCACGCGCGTGCTCAGCTGCATCAGCCCCGCGTAGCGCAGGAACACCGTCTGCTCCGACAGCGTGCGGTGGAACTCCGCCATCTTCGGCTCGTCCTCCGGGCGGATGGGCCGCAGCAGAATCTCCTCGCCGCTGCGCAGCCGGTAGGGCGCCACGTACTGGTTCGGGTACGGCTCGATGGCCAGCTTCGGCAGCTCCGCCTCCGTCACCGAGGCCGGGTGCAGCACCACGCGCGCGTCCAGGGCCAGCAGCCGCTCGGGCGAGGCCAGCAGCGGGTTGATATCCACCTCCTTCACGAAGCGCTGCTCCGCCACCAGTTGGCTGAAGCGCACCATGAGCTGCTCCAGCGCCTTCAGGTCCACCGGCGGGCGGCCCCGGACGCCCTTCAACGCCTCGTAGATGCGCGTCTGCTCCATCATCCGCCGCGCCAGCGTGGTGTTCAGCGGCGGCAGCCCCAGCGCCCGGTCCCTGAACACCTCCACCAACGTCCCGCCCGCGCCGAAGAGCAGCACCGGACCGAACTGCGCGTCCACGCTGCTGCCCACGATGAGCTCATAGCCATCCAGCCGCACCATGGGCTGCACGGTGACGCCGTCGAACGCGCTCCCCTGCCCCATCGCCTCCAGCCGCGTCCGGATGCCCCGGAAGGCGGCGCGCACGGCCTCCGCATCCGGAAGGTTCAGCCGCACGCCGCCCACGTCGGTCTTGTGCGTCACCGTGAGCGAGTGGAGCTTCACCACCACCGGGAAACCCAGGGCCGCGGCCTCCGCCACCGCGGCGCCCTCCGTCACCGCCAGCCGCGTCTCCACGGTGGGGATGCCATACGCGGCGAGCAGCTTCTTGGACTCGTACTCCGTCAGCAGCGTCCGCCCTTCCGCGCGCGCTGACTCCACCCACCGGCGCACCTCGTCCCGGGCGTTGCTCACCGCCTGCGCCAACGAAGGCGTCTCATACAGGCCCGCCAGGTTGTACGTGTAGCGCCACATGTAATTGAAGATGCGCGCCGCCGTGTCCGGATAGCCGAAGGTGGGGATGCCCGCATCGTTGAGGATGCGCTCCCCGGCCGCGACCTCCGAGCCGCCCATCCAGCTGGCCAGCACCGGCTTGCCCTGCAGCTTCGCGTAGGGCTTGAGACGGTCCGCCGTCTGCGTGGGCTCCGTCATGTCCTGCGGCGTGAGGATGACGAGCAGCCCGTCGCTGCCTTCGTCCTTGCCGGTGATTTCCAGCGCCTTCGCGAAGCGCTCCGGGTCCGCGTCTCCCAGGATGTCCACCGGGTTGCCGTGGCTCCACTGCGGCGGCAGGAAGGCGTCCAACGCATCGCGCGTGGACGCGCTGAGCGTGGCCAGCTCGCCGCCCCCCGACACCAGCGCGTCCGTGGCCAGCACCCCGGGGCCTCCCGCGTTGGTGAGCACCGTGAGGCGCCGGCCCGCGGGGCGCGGCTGCCGGGCCAGCGTCTCCGCCATGTAGAAGAGGTCGGCGATGGAATCCACGCGCAGCACGCCGGTGCGGCGGAAGGCGGCGCTGAGCACCTCGTCACTGCCCGTCAGCGAGCCCGTGTGAGACGCCGCCGCCTGCGCGGCCTGCGCCGTGCGGCCAGCCTTGATGACGATGATGGGCTTGGTGAGCGCCACCTCGCGCGCCGCGGAGAGGAAGGCCCGCGCGTCGCCAATGGACTCCATGTACAGCAGGATGGAGCGCGTCATCGGGTCGTCGGCCAGGAAGTCGATGAGGTCGCCCCAGCCCACGTCCAGCATCGAGCCCACCGACACGAAGGCGCTGAAGCCCACCGCCTCGCGCAGGCTCCAGTCCAGGATGGAGGTCAGCAGCGCGCCGCTCTGGCTGATGAAGGCCACGTTGCCCGGCCGGGCCATGGCGCCGGCGAACGTCGCGTTGAAGCCGCTGGGCGGGCGCATCACCCCCAGGCAGTTGGGGCCGATGATGCGCACCTGGGCCGCCTGCGCGATGCGGAGGATCTCCTGCTCCAGGCGCTCCCCCTCCGCCCCAATCTCCTTGAAGCCCGCGGAGAGGATGATGGCGCCCCGGATGCCCAACTCCGCGCACTCCTGGATGACGCCGGGCACCGCGTGCGCGGGCGTGACGACGACGGCCAGGTCCACCCGCTCCGGCAAGGCTCCCAGGGACGGCCAGGCCTTGATGCCCAGCACGTTGGGCCGCTTCGGGTTGATGGGGTAGACGGTGCCGCCAAAGGGGTTGCTGATGAGGTTCCACAACACGGTGCGCCCCACGCTGCCGGGCCGCTCGGTGGCCCCGACGACGGCCACGCTGCGCGGCGCGAAGAGGACGTCCAGCGGAAGCCGCGTCCGCTGCTGGTGGAGCACGTTGTAGGACGGGTCCGTCTTCGAGGTACCAGGGGCGCGCGTGTCCATGGCCTCCGTCATTGCGGCCGGGCTCGCCAGGGCGCAATGGCCTTCTCGTGCCTGCCCGTGGACGCCCCCCTCCCAGGTCCTCGCACGAATGGGATAGAACTGGAATAACTGCACTCCCCGTCAAGGAACCAGGAGGTGCGCCCTGCGCGTGTCACCCACATGTCGCTTCGACAGCCAGTACGTGACGCAGGTCGTTCTGACACTCGCTGACAGTTTCACTGAACAAAACTTCACCGGTAGGCAAGCATCCCACGGCCCGCCCGGTGTATACGGGGCGCCTCTATGACTCCTTCCGAGAAGCTCGTTTTCAACCAGACCGTCGAGGCGCTCTTCGTGCGCGCCCTCGAGAACCGCCTCACCCCGGCGTGCCGTGAGCACCTGCGCCGGGCGGGGTTGGAGCTCGACCAGAAGTTGGAGCGGGCCTACACCCTGGAGCAGTGGAAGGAGTTCCTCCGAATCGCCGCTGGCCACGTCTACGGCGGCGTCCCCGCCGAGGCGGCCTACTACTCGCTGGGCGAGCGGTTCATGGACGCGTACTTCGGCACCTTCTTCGGCCGGGCCCTGCTGGGCGTCGTCCGGCTGGCCGGGCCCCGGCGGATGCTGCTTCGCGCGGGCATGGGCTTTCGCGCCGGCAACAACTTCAGTGTGGTCGAAATCGTCGAGCGCAGCCCCACTTCGGTGGAGCTGCGGATGAATGACGTGCTGGCGGACCTGCCCACCTTCTCCGCCGGCCTGTTGGCACGCGCGGTGGAGCTGTGCGGTGGGTGGCGGGTGGTCAGCATCCCCGAGGAGTTCGACGGCACCGCGGCCACCTTCCACATCCGCTGGTCCGAGGCGCCAGCCGAGGCCGCCCTCAGCGCCACGGATGACGACTCGGGCGCGTCCCGGCCTCGCGCGTAGCCTCCCCTGCGCGCCCCGTGGCGCTTCGCCACGGGATGCCGCGCAGCACGCCACGCTCGCAAGGCAGCCGAGCGTGGCCACGGGGCCACACGGCGGCCCGCGTCTCAGAGGGAACCGCGCGGCGTCACGGCGGCGCGGCGCTGCTGGCATCGCGGCTGCAATCCCATGCGGCATCCCTCGGAGGATGGACGCATGAGCAACCCTGAAGTGGTGACGAAGTCCCAGCGCCGGATGCACTGGGGCGTGGGCGTGGCGGCGCTGGTGATGCTGTTCGCGGGCGTGGGCACGTGGCTGGTGCTGCGCCAGTCGGCGACGGCGCTGCCGCATCCGTCCATGGCGGTCATCCCCAAGCCGTCCCACCCCGGATTGGCGCCGCGGTCAGAGCCGCCGCTGCCCTCCTCCGCGGAGATGGACGCGCAGCTGCGCACACGGCTCGCTCGGGCGTCGCTCATGCCGGAGTTCGCCACGTGGCTGAAGGAGCAGGACCTGCTGCGCCGCTTCGTCACCGTCGTGGGCAACGTGGCCCAGGGTGACAGCCCCCGCGAGGCGGTGAGCTTCCTCGCGCCGGCCGGCACCTTCGAGGCACGCCGCAAGGCCGGCAAGCTCGTCATCGAAAAGCAGAGCTACGCGCGCTACGACGTCATCGGCAAGGTGGTGGGCTCGCTCGACATGGGCGTGCTGGTGTCCACCTACCGCGAGGTGCGTCACCTGGCCGAGCGCCTCCACAGGGAGACGGCTCGCCCCGGAAGCACCTTCGACGCCACGCTCCACCTCGCCTTCGAGCAGGTGCTCGCGGTCCCTGTCATCGACGGTGACATCGAGGTGGTCCCCATGGGCGCGATGTTCGTCTACGCCGACCCGAAGCTCGAAGGGCTGACGGCCGCGCAGAAGCACCTCCTGCGGATGGGGCCGCAGAACCTCCGCCGCATCCAGGGCAAGGTGCGAGAGGCGTCCCAACAGCTCACCCAGCAGGCGTCCCGCCGCTGAGGCGGCTACCGCCTGCCTTCGCCAGCGCGCGTCACCCGCGCTGGCCCTGGCAGGATGCAACGGGGGCCATGCAGATTGCGGCGCTTCGCCATGGGGTTTGTGCCTCCGCGCAGAGGCACGAGCCGAGGGGCACGGGCGTTGCTATCGGAGGAGCTTTCCTCCGGGACGAAGCGCTGCCAGGCGGCGTGGAGGCCCGGCAAGCACCGGAGCCCCCGCGCCGGTGTCGCCCCTGCCTCCCGTGTTCATGCGCCTGCCTGTCCTCCCCATGCTGCTGCTGTGTCTGATGCTCTCCGGCGTCATCGCGGGCGTCCTGCACTTCATGCAGCGCGATCGGCAGGCGCTGGTGGACCAGATGGCCCGCGAGCGACAGGCGCAGCTGCTGGAGGCGGTGCGCGGCGTCTCCGCCGCCCTGGAGAGCGCGGAGGAGGACCTGCGCTTCGCGGGCGAGCTGCTGGCCCAGCCGGGCACCGCCGAGGAGCACCGGCGCGAGATGCGCGCCCTGCTGGAGGCGGTGGGTCAGTACAAGGCCATCCTCGTCTTCGGAACGGATGGGCAGGAACGGCTCCGACTGGTGGACCGGCGCAGCGCGGCGGCGATGACGCACCAGTTCACCGCGGAGGACCTGGCCCTCACCGTGGAGCAGGCCCGCAGTCATCCGCCGGGCCACGTCATCTCATCCCCGCCCCTTCCCCGGGCCCAATCGGGCTGGCTGCGCGCCTTCGCCACCGCGTTGCCGGAGGACGCGCAGGACAGTGGCGGCGTCGTCGTGGTGCTGGTGGACGCAGAGCCGCGCTTCGCTCCGCTGAAGCTGCTCGCGTCGGATTCGGAGACGCAGCTGCTGGTGCTGGGAGTCCATGGAACGCCGACGGCGTTGACCCACCCGAACCTGGCGGACAGGTACCGGCGGCTGGACACCGACGGCCACCAGACGCCCGGCCTCGCGGCGCTGGCGCGGGCGCTTCGCGCGGGTGAGTCGGGCACGCGCATCATCGAGCGCAAGGAGGCCGCCCGCCTCGGCCTGGGCGACTCGGAGGTGGTGGCCACCTTCAGCCCGGTGCGGTTCAAGAATGGCGCGGCCTGGCCGGTGGCGACGCTCGCGTCGACGCGCGTGCTCCGGAGCCATGAGCGCGGCCTCGTGCTGCGCCTGTCGCTCGCGGCGGTGCTCGTCTCCGGGTTCCTCATCGCCTTCGGTGTGTACGTGGTGCTCGCGCGCAGCCGGGCGGAAGCCCTGCGGGACAGCCAGCTCCATGCGCAGCGGCTGGCGCACCTGCACGACAAGACGCAGAAGATTCTCGACAACATCCCCACCGGGGTCCTGGCGCTCTCCTCCACCCGGCACATCTCCGCCGCCAACCGCGCGCTGAGCGCCCGCATGCCGGCGGACGTCGTGGGCCAGCCCCTGACGGCGGCCTTTCCCCACGCCCAGGCCCCCGTCATCCAGCGACTGGAGGACCTGGTTCACGCGGCCACGAGCGACGGCCGGGTGCGCAGCCTCCACGGTGAACCGCTCTGCCTCTTCGAAGAGCCCGGCCAGTACAACGTCCACGCGGTGCCGCTGGAGCCGAACACGCCGGAGGTCCATACGCTGGTCGTCCTCGAGGACCTGAGCAGCCTGCGCGCGCTGGAAGGACAGCTGCTGCGCGCGGAGAAGCTGGCCACGGTGGGCGTGTTGGCGGCGGGCATCGCCCATGAGATTGGCACGCCGCTGGGCATCGTCCGCGGCCGGGCCGAGTACGTGCAGGAGAAGCTGGGACGCGAGCACCCCCAGGCGGCCGGCCTGGGCACCATCGTCGGTCAGATAGACAGGGTGAGCCGGACGCTGCGCCAGCTGCTCGACTTCTCCCGGCTCCAACCAGCGGATGCGCAGGCGGTCCCACTGGAGCCCCTGGTGCACAGCGTGCGGGAGTTGCTGTGGATGGAGGCCGAGCGGCGGCGCCTGAAGCTGGAGGTGACGGTCACCTCGCCCGTGCCCGCGGTGGCGGCCGACCCCGACCAGTTCCAGCAGGTGCTCATCAACCTGGTGCTCAACGCGTGTGACGCGTGCGGGGCCGGCGGACGCGTCCGGCTGAGCGCGAGCATGGACACCGGAGACGCCCCGGGCGCCTGGGGCATGGTGCGCGTGGACGTCGAGGACAACGGCTGCGGTATCGCCCCCCACCACGTCCACCAGGTCTTCGACCCTTTCTTCACCACCAAGAAGCGCGGCCAGGGCACCGGACTGGGCCTGACGATGGTGGCGCACATCGTGCGCAACCACGGAGGCCGCATCGAACTGGACAGCGCGCCAGAGCGAGGCACCCGCGTCACCGTGCGCTGGCCCGCCGCGGCGCCCGCCGGAGAGGAGCGACATGTCGTCTAGAGCCAGGGTCCTCGTCGTCGACGACCACGTCGAGATGGGGCAGATGTTGAAGGAACCGCTGACGGACGACGGCTACAAGGTCGACATCGCCACCGGCGGCGCGGATGCCATCGCCCAGCTGCGCGCGCGCGTCTACGACGCGGTGCTGTGCGACCTGCGCATGCAGGACGTGGACGGCTTCGACGTGCTCGACGCCGCGCGCAAGCTGGACCCGGACCTGCCC
The DNA here is from genome assembly GCF_900101905.1 of Myxococcus virescens. Lineage (NCBI taxonomy): Bacteria > Pseudomonadati > Myxococcota > Myxococcia > Myxococcales > Myxococcaceae > Myxococcus > Myxococcus virescens. Next base: position 176,168 of record NZ_FNAJ01000016.1, read on the forward strand.
GTGGTGATGATGACGGCCTTCGGCGGCGTGGAGAGCGCCGTGGAGGCGATGAAGCGCGGCGCGTTCCACTACTTCACCAAGCCCTTCCGGCTGGACGAGGTGCGCCTGTCACTTGAGCGCGCGCTGGAGCAGCGCCGCCTGCGCACCGAGCACCGCACGCTCAAGCAGCAGGCCGCGGACCGTGGGGGCCTGGGCGCCCTGGTGGGCAGCAGCGCCGCGATGCGCGACCTCTACGCGTTGATTGAGCGGGTGGCGTGGTCCGGCGCCCCGGTGCTGGTGCGCGGCGAGAGCGGCAGCGGCAAGGAGCTGGTCGCCCGGGCTTTGCACTTCGAGGGCACCCGGCGCGCGGGGCCCTTCGTGGCCGTCAACTGCACCGCGCTGCCACACGCGCTTCTGGAGAGTGAGCTGTTCGGCCACGTCAAAGGCGCCTTCACCGGCGCCACCACGGCCCGGCGTGGCCTCTTCGTGGAGGCGGACGGCGGCACGCTGTTCCTGGACGAGATTGGCGACATGGCCCCCGAGCTCCAGGCCCGACTGCTCCGCGTGCTGGAGGACGGCGAGGTGCGGGCCGTGGGCGCGGACGGCTCGCGCACGGTGGATGTGCGGGTGGTGGCCGCGACGCACCAGGACCTGGAGACGCGCGTCAAGGAAGGCCGCTTCCGCGCGGACGTCTTCTACCGGCTCAACGTCGTCACGCTGCGGCTGCCGCCCCTGCGCGAGCGCCGCGAGGACATCCCCGCACTCATCGAGCACTTCCTCCAGCAGGCCAAGGCGCGCAATCCGCGCTCCGTCGTGCAGCGGTTCTCCCCGGAGACGCTGGCAGCGCTGGGGGCCCTGCCCTGGGCGGGCAACGTGCGCGAGTTGGAGAACCTGGTGCAGCGGCTGGTCGTGCTCGGCTCGACGGAGGTGGTGGATCTGCCACAACTGCGCCCCCACTTGCCTTCGGACACCAGCCAGGAGAACCACCCGCTGGCCGCGGCACAGCGCACCATCATCCCCCTGCGGCAGCTGGAGACGGAGTACATCGCCTGGGCCGTGGCCCGCTGCGGGGGAAACAAGACGAAGGCGGCCGAGCTGCTCGGCATCGACGTCTCCACCATCCACCGGCGCGAGCGCGCGGAAGGCAATCCGCAACGCTGACCTGGGCACGCTGCAATGGTGCGCGGGCCACGGTTGAGATGTCTCAGAGGGATGGGAGCACGGCACGGGCCTTGTAGATGACACAAGGCATGAACCGAACCCTCCTGTCCCTCCTCGCCGCGGTCAGTCTGGTTGGTTGCGCCTCGAAGCCCAAGACATCCTCCGTCACGGACAACCTGCCGGACCGGCAGCACAGCCCCACCGCCACGGCGGCAACGTCCCACCGGACCTCCGATGAAGACGAGGACGCGTCCCGCCGGGCCATGAGCCCGCTGTCCGCCGACCCGGTGTACTTCGAGCTCGACTCGGCCACGCTGCGGCCCGAGTCGCGCGACATGCTCGCGCAGCTCGCCACGGGCCTGCGGGAGCGGCCCCTGACGCGAGTGACGGTGTCGGGCCACACCTGCGAGCTGGGGACCACGGAGTACAACATCGCGCTGGGCCACCGGCGCGCGGCGGTGGTGCGCGACTACCTGCGCAACCTGGGCGTGGAGCCCAAGCAGCTCTCCATCGTCTCCTACGGCGAGGAGCGGCCACTGACCGACACCCAGACGGAAGAGGCGTTCCGCAAGAACCGCCGCGCGGAGTTCACGTTCTCCTCCAAGGAGCAGGCCACACGCTGAGCCGCAGGAAGTCTGTCGGGCCTCCCCGGTACGCTGTTCCCGGAATGCGCTCCGGTAACACCGGGCGCTGGGGAGGGATGGGGAATGGGAAGCAGAATGCGCCGGAGGCCTGGCTACAAGTCCCGGCCCTCCGTGGCCGGATTGGCGGAGTCGTTGGGGTTGCTACGGTCTCGAGACCTGGAGACACATGGCGCTCCACGCAGCCAGCTCAACCTGCTGTGCAATATCGGAGCCCTGCGAGAAGTCGCGCCCGGCGTCTGGGCGCGATCGAGCGCGATGGTGACAGCCGCGGCCATCGCCGTGAAGCGCGTCCCCCGGGGTGTGCTCTGCCTGAAGTCCGCGCTGTGGGTCCACGGCTTGCTGCCTGAATCCCCCACAGAGGTCTGGATGGCCATTGGAGCGCATGCGCGTAAACCGCGCTGGGACCAGCCACCGCTCCAGGTGGTCCGCTTCTCGGGGCGAGCACAGACCGAGGGCATCGAACACCGCCTGCTCTGGGGATTGCCCATCACCGTCTACGGCGTCGCGAAGACGGTCGCGGACCTGTTCAAGTATCGAAACAAGCTGGGATTCCCCATCGCCGTGCGAGCACTCCACGACGCCCTCCTCTCAGGGCTCACCACCTCGGATGAGGTTCGACACTTCGCGGAAATCTGCCGCGTCAGGAAGAGTGTCGGCCCCTATCTCGAAGTCCTCGAAGCACGACGAGGCCAGGACATCCTGCGCGCGAGGCAGGCCTTCCTCGCGCGCGAGGCGGCACGGGCGAAGCTCCTGGAAGCGCCCCTGCTCCATCAACTCCCGGGGCATCCGGAGAGCGAAAGCCGCTGAGCCGAATCCAAGGAGCGCTGAGCCCAACGGATGGTTCTCCGCGCGCAGGGAACCCGGCCGCGTCCGGGGCCGGGCCATCCGGAGGGGCGCAAGCCATCAGGCCAGGCCCAAGGACCGCCGAGCTCGACGGATGGGTGTTTGCACGCAGGCTCACTGCGCCCCGTCAGGTCTCGGGCCATCGAGAGGTGCAAGCCGTTGGGCCAGCCCCCAAGAGCGCTGAACCCAACGGATATGTGCCCGAACGCTGGGTGCCCGCCCCCGATGTGGCCTCAGCGGTGGGGGCTCGGACGCGGACACGGAGCTCGCTGTTCGGAAATGTCGGGGGTTTTGGCGGCGGTTTCAGCCGGTCATCGCAACACTTTGAGCGAATACCTCTGCGGGGGTACGCCAGTCGAGTGTCTGGCGGGGGCGGGTGTTGAGTTGATGGGCGACGGCGTCGAGTTGGGCGCGCGACAGGCCGCTCAAGTCCAGGCCCTTGGGGAAGTACTGGCGCAGTAGTCCGTTGGTGTTCTCGTTGCTGCCGCGTTGCCACGGGCTGTGGGGGTCGCAGAAATAGACTTGGACGTCGGTGTCGATGGTGAAGCGCGCGTGCTCGGCCATCTCCTTGCCCTGGTCCCAGGTGAGGCTGCGGCGCAGGGCCTGCGGCAGCTGGCCAATCTGCTG